>JAIEOS010000096.1 GCA_019750295.1 Bdellovibrionales bacterium
TCGTTGAGGTCGGCAAATAAGAAAGCCGCGAAGGAATTCAGATATCCCGCCTTAAGGTCGCCCATCACCGCTTTCTTTTCGAAGTTACGAATATCAAAATCTAAAAGATCGTCGCTGCGCTGAAGTAACAGTCCTAAAATGTTTCCCGCTTCGTCGAGCTGATTCATCACAGAAGAGTCGGTTTTTCCTGTGGCAACGTAGGGCGCTTTGAGACACCATTTAAACAGCGACGAGGTTTTGAGATTATGAACGCGATCGATCTCCTGAGGCATCATCATCGGATTCTTGACGATCGAATCTTGAAGCCATTCTCCTTCGAGAAGATCCGAGATCGACTGGGCTGTCAGCTGAACTAACTCGATGTTTCCGAACTTTGACAAGTTCACCATCACGCGAGCGAGCAAGTAATCTCCGGCCAGCACCGCGTACTCCGGAGTATATTTAAGCCAAGCGGAAGTTTTCCCGCGTCGAAGGGGCGAGTGATCAATCAAATCGTCATGGAGTAAAGACGAGTTGTGAATAAACTCGATCGTCTGACACAAAAGTTGAATTGTTTTTTCGGGTGCGCCGATGGCCTCGGCCACCGTCTGCGTGAGTTTTGCGCGAAATCCTTTACCACCCGCAAATAGATCATCGTAAAGCGCGCTGAGCTTTGGCAAGTAAGTTGGGAAGTCAGATTCAGAGTAAATTTTTAGATCCATCGCTTGCCGAATGATATATCAAACGCCTCTGTGAATAACAAACGTCGCTCGCGATTTCTAAGGAGAGGTGCAATTTTTACTCGATGCGTTGGTGAGTGTATCGATAGCTTCGCTTGCAGGATGAAGGTATTTATCAGATATGAGCTACAAATCAAAAATCACCGTGCGATTTCGACATACTGATCTTGTCGGGATATCTTACTTTAACGAGGTTTTTAACTTCTTCCATGATGCCTACGAAGACTTTATCGATCAGCGAGTCATGTCTAAGCACAAGTGGTTCAATAACAAGGATTGGGGAGTACCTCTTAAAAAAGTGGAGGCCGAATACCTCCGACCTCTTTTGCCCTTTGAAGAGTACGACGTAGAAATTGAAGTGAAGGCCGTTGGCCTCTCCTCTTTCAGCTTAGAAACGTTATTTCTCAAAGAGGGTGCTCTCTGCGCTAAAACGCAAACCGTGCATGTGTTTGTGAGCCACTCGACGCGCAAATCTGTAGAGATCCCTGCAGACGTGGCCGAAATTCTTAAAAATCAATCTCTGTGACTCGCGAGTCGGTGATCGCAAAGTAGCGATGGGATTTGTCGATACGAAAACTCTGGCCGCCCGCCAGGCTGGAGTAGGCGGGAAGATATCCTAAGTCTTCTGTCATCACGAAAGCGGGAAGATACAATCGCTCTGATGCGCGCTGAAGAGTGATCTTTGGGTGGATATGACCGCACCAAACAAATAGACCTGGTTCCTTCACGGGCTCGTGACGAAAAACAAAATCACCGTGGGAGAATTCCTCTTTAAGCTCGACAAAGTTCCAAGCCTCAGGCCACTTTTTTACGAGATCCTGATCATGGTTACCGATCACAATGGAGACTCGTCCTTTAAAATTCTGTTTCCATTCGACAAATTCATTGATCACTTCCTTTGTCACTCCTTGGTCCGTATGAATGAAGTCTCCGAGGAATAGGACATGTTCGATTCCGTAATATTTTATGATTGGTAATAGCTGAGAGAGATCTTGCTTGTGGGCCTGGGGCGGAAGCCAAAGTCCACTTTGCAAAAATGTTTGCGCTTTACCCAGATGTAAATCGGCCACGACCAAGAGATTCTGAGAGCGCCAAATGAGGAGTTTGGCGGGATGCAAAGTGAACGTCTCTCCGCGGACGGTGAAGTCTTGCATTTATCCCTCCACGATCTGGCGCTGAAATCGCGCGATTCTATGCTCTAAAGTTTCTGTGGAGACTCTCGAACGAATTCTCTCGATAAAAAGTGGAAATGAAAACGGCGAAAGTCGCGTCAGTGATTTCACCACGATCTTGCTCTCCCTAAATCCGTTCATTTCCTCGAGAAGACGCGGAAGGTGGAGCTGCTGGGATTGAACTTCGCGACGAGCCTGTTTGAGCAATAAATGATCGGGCTCGTACTTTTCGAAAACATCATAAAGGAGCGACGAACTCATCTGTAAATTGCGCTGAGTCTTTTGTCGCCCGCCGACGGAACTTTGAACAAGGCCCGAAACGCGTGCAACTTCTCGAAACGCTCTTTTTGAGAGCTCGTGGTAGTTGAGTGAGGCTTCGATATCTTCCATCAGGTTTTCGGAGGATGAAAGTAGGCCTTGGAGCACCTCAATACTCGGAAGCGGTTCCAAGGCCAAGAGCTCAAAGCCGTAATCGTTAGCGGCGACAGATATAGTATTGGGTGAGACGCGTGCCATTCGATAGGCCATCAAGTGACCGAGGCCCTCATGAACCAGTCGTCCGGCCCAAGGATACATAAAAAGATGGTAGCCCTCTCTCGATTTTAAAAGCTCCACTAAATTTTCATCACTTCGAGGAATGTGCGAGATATTTTTTTGCTGAAGAGCTACAGGCCAGAACCTCTTCAGCTCCGGTGCAGAAAGGCTCTGCGGAGACTCGGCCCTCGCCAGTTGATCGACGCTTTCACGCAGATATTGAGAGAGCAGTGAGCTGATCGGCAATACACTTCCGGTCCAAATGGTGCTCACGTTGGATTTCTTTTTAGCAAGTCGCACCAACAATGTGGTGTCGCGCAATTGAATAAACTCCAGATCTTTTCCACCAAACTGAAAAACATCGCCCTTTTGTAATCGCGAAACGAAAGACTCGCCAATGGTTCCTAAAGTTTTTCCTGTGGCAAAGCGCACGCGAATTCCATCGTCCGAGACTATTGTTCCAATGTTCATTCGGTGAGTGCGCGCACTCTTTGCATCCGTAAATACATAACGCCCTTGAACCTCCATCAATTTTTTAAATTGAGGATAAGCCACAAGGGATTTTCCACCTCGGGTCAGGAATTGAAGAGCCCACTGTATTTCTTCGTCGGTGATATCTTTAAATGAGACTGTGGAATCTAAAATCTGGCGAACCTCAGCCACCGAGAATCCCTGATTAAAAGCATTGTTTAACAAGAACTGGACAAAGACATCTATCGGTTTCTGCAAGATGTGTTTGGACTCAAAAAGATTTTCTGCTTTCGCTTTCTTTAAAGCGTGAGCTTCGATAATTTCGAACAACGACGTCGGACAAACGATAAGCTCCGAGGCCTTACCCGGTTGGTGATGACCACGACCGGCCCTTTGAACCGCACGAGCCAATGATTTTACGGCGCCGATCTGAAATATTTTTTTGACTTGCGGAAAGTCCACGCCGAGTTCCAACGACGAAGTGGCCACGATCACTTTCAACTGGCCCGACTTCACACCGGCTTCGACGGCGGCTCGTTCCTCGAGCGCAAGAGAGCCGTGATGGAGAGCGAGTTTTTCTCTCCACTCAGGTCTTTTGCTCAGAATCTCTCGATGCCAGGCTTCGGCCTGCCCTCGTGTATTTGTAAATAGAATTTGTGAGTTTTTCGGATCTATGGCCCCTAAAACTTCGTCTATTAAAAGCAAGCCGGCGTAACCGAACCAGGGAGCAGGTCCCATTTCGCGAGGGACTAAGACGTCAATATTCACTGTGCGCGAGTTGGCATCCGTGATGATCTTAGGATCGGTGTCCCCGGTGATGACCTGAGCCGCCTCTTTAAGATTACCTAGTGTGGCGGAGAGCGCGGTGACTCGCAATTGGGGAGCATGGAATTTTAAGGAAGCTAATGTGAGTTCGAGGAGACTGCCGCGCTTGGTGCCCACGAGTTCGTGCCATTCGTCGACGATCACCGAAAACACATCGCGAAATTTCTGCGAAGTCTCTGAACCAGTGAGAAGGATCGCTAACGACTCTGGAGTGGTCACTAATATTTCGGGAATATTTTTGCTCTGTTCTTTTCGCTCCGAGGTGGAAGAGTCTCCCGTGCGAACCGCCACCTGAAATGGAAGATTTAGACCTTTAAGTGCGACATCGATTGCATGAGCAATATCGCGAGCGAGCGCTTTCAGGGGAGTGAGATAAATGATCTTGTAGGTGTTTTGAGGAAGCGGCGTGCTCATCAGGTGAAGGAGCGGTCCGCCCAACGCCGCGTAAGTTTTTCCGCTTCCCGTAGGAACTGCAATTAAAATAGATTTGTTGCGGGAGAACGCCGCCCAAGCCTGTTCTTGGAACGGAAAGGCCGTCCAACCTTGACGATGAAACCACTGGGACCATTGGCTAGAGGCGGCTTCGTGGGCGATGGATTTATAGATTTGCCGGCGACTTTTGTTCGACGATGTCACTTTGGCGTCATTTTGATCCCGAATAATTTTTTTAATTTGTCGAGAGACGCGAGACTGAGGAATCATCACACGCCTCTTTCTTGAAGAACTTCGAGAAGCTTTTCCATGTCTTCCACGCGGTCGGCGGCGTCAGGCTTTTTGTCGGTGCGCTCACGCAATATTCGCGGGAAGCGCACGGCAAATCCCGATTTGTGACGTGAGCTTTTGGCGAGTCCCTCAAATCCGATCTCGTACACTTTTTCGTTTTTGAGCGCGCGCACGGGACCAAAGCGCTCCACCGTGTTTTTACGAATCCACTGATCGAGTTCGCGAATCTCTGCATCCGTGAGGCCAGAGTAAGCTTTGGCAATAGGGACAAGTTGATCTCCCTTCCAAATGGAAAAGGTATAATCCGTATAGAGCGAGGCGCGTCGACCCGTGCCGGGTTGGGCTGAGGTTAATACCGCATCCACCGTCAGAGGATCGAGCTTCCATTTAAACCACACTCCTCGCTTCCGACCGGTTTCGTAAATCGAGTCTTTATGTTTTAACATCAAGCCTTCGGCTCCTCTCAATCGAGCTTCGCTTCGCTGAACTTCCAAATCCTCCCAACCGCTGGCGTTTAACTTATTAGAAATTCCATAGCGATCGGACTTGGGCCAATGAGTTATTTTATGCTCAAGTAAACCAAGTCGCTCGTGAAGTGATAGAGACGTAAGATCTCGTTTGTCCTCTATTAAAAAATCGTAAATGATGAAAGACACCGGGTTGTCTTTGAGAAACTGCGACGGTGGTTTTTTGCGGTTGAGGCGTTTTTGTAATTCTTGAAAGAGAGCGGGGGTATGCCAAGGACCGGCCACGATTTCGCCGTCAAGGATCCAGTCTCCCTGCATTTGAGAAAAGATATCGGCGAGATCGGGGAACGCGTGAGTGATACGCTCTTCGCCTCTAGACCATATTTCAACACGGTCGCCGAATTTCACAATTTGTGAACGAATACCATCCCACTTCCACTCGGCGATCCAATCGGAGACGGCACCCAGCTCTCTCGGGTGAACCTCCAGGGGTGCTGCCAAGCAAAAAGGTTTAGGCAGCACCTCACGGGACTCATCATTTTCAGCATTTGGGTCCGGAGGTAACGATAAGTTTTTAAAAAATTCTTCACTGGGTTTCCAGTCTCCCAATAAACGCGAGGCGATCACCGAACGTGGAAGTTTAAAAATATTTTCTAGCGCTCGGTACACCAGCGTCTCCGAAACACCGACGCGTAGCGCTCCTGTCATGAATTTATTTACAATAAAAATTTCGTGAGGCTGAAGCTCGCGCCACCATTGAACGACGGTCTCCCGTTGAGTGTTTTCATCCAATTTGATCAACGGCATGATGAATTCCGTCATCCAATGGGACAGCGATAGCTCCCTAAGGGGATGAGCGGAGTTTGAGTCCTTGGAAAAGTCTCCCATAATCAAAGACACCATTTCTGCCGTGTCGCCGACAGCAGAATAGCAATCTTCTAAAAGCCATTCCGGAAGATCGATAACTTCGTTGAGCCAGATTCGAAGCTTTCGGGAGCTGATGTGCTTCTTAGGTCTTCTTCCGGTTAAAAGGTAAAGAGCCCACGCCGCGTTGTCGGCCGATTGTTCCGAAAAAAATCTTTCCATCAGATGCACTTTTTCATTGGTGGAGTTGGTTTGATCGATGCGCTGAAAGAGTTCCGCGAAGGCCTTCATGTCTCATCCTCTTGTCCGTATTGAGTCTTCAAGGGTTGAGCATGAATTCCTTTTGTTTCTCGCAGGTAACGAGCGAGGATTTCGCTACTGCCGTGAGTGACGAGGACACGTTCGGCTTTGGATTGCTCCACCGTCAGCAAGAGACTCTTCCAATCGGCGTGATCCGAAAGAACAAATCCTTTCTCGTAAGAACGGCCGCGTCGTACTCCACGCACAGCCATCCAACCTGAGGCAAAGCCTGTGGAGACGGATTTAAACCGCTTCATCCAAACACTGCGATGAGCTGATGGCGGGGCTAAGACAAGTTTGCCGCTCAAATCTCCTTCGAAATCAGTGACGGGTATGGTGGGAAGCATTTTGACTCCCGCATTTCGATAGATTTCCGTCAGTGTGACCACGGCGCCGTGGAGAAGAACCTCTTCGTCCGTCCATCGATGGAGTTCTGCCAAAATGCGCTGAGCTTTGCCCAATGAATAGCAAAATAAAACCGCGGTATTTCCTTCACTTTTATTCCATTGCCACCATTCGTAAACCTCGCGCATCGTAAATTCAATTGGAGCCCAATTATAAATGGGGAGAGCGAAGGTCGCCTCGGTGATGAGAGCTTTGCAAGGAACCACTTCAAAATCGGCGCAGGTGGGATCATCGTCACGTTTATAATCGCCGGTCATCACCCAAACATTTGAGGGATTGTGAGCGTCTTCGATACGCACCTGAGCGGACCCCAAGATATGCCCTGCGGGATGGAACGAAATCCAAGTGTCATTGAGCTTAACCCGCTCACCATAGGCAAATGATCGGAGTTTTGCATCGGGACCGAGCCGATGCTTTAAAATGGGAACACTTTCGTGGGTGCACCAGTACTCACGACTCCCCAATCTTGCGTGATCACCGTGAGCATGAGTCACCAAATTGATGTCGGCTTTGGACCAAGCATCCACATGAAATGCATCCTCCGGTCCAACTAAGCCATGAGATTTGAGAGTGAGAAGATCCTTCATACTGTCGCAATATTTCAAGATCTATTCCAGGAGTACAAGAATAAAAAGCATGTAGAGGCTAAAAGCGAGAGGCTAATAGCCTATCTGGGGTAAAATAACCCTTCGGCTCTAGTAAAAACGGCGAACACCTAAAGTGATCTCAACGCCATTGAGATCGTCTGCAGGCTCGTCACGATTGACATCAAACGCGAAATCAAATCCCGTTTGGATAAAAAAGCTCGAGATCGTCTCACCCTCATTTTCGCCAATGATGACATCAGCTCCAAACTGCACAGGAATTGTGGACCAACCTCCATCGGAGTGAATTGTTTTATCCGTGAAGTTGTAGCCGGCCCCGATACGGGTGTAACCGGAGATCACTTCCTTGTAGAGTGGTCGGCGCAGTTCAACGAGGAGGCGCACAGGGAGCACATTGTATTCGTTATTAGTGACTGCTTGCTGGAAAGTGGTCCTTTGACTATTCACATTGAGGACTAAAGATCCCAGCACATCTTCACCCCATAACCATGGAGTTTTAACGTCGAAACTAAAATTAGATTCAACAGCAGACTTAGCTCCAAAGCCAACACCCCAAGCCCACGACTTCACGTCACTCGCTTGGGCGGATAAAGTGAATAAAAGAAGAGGCAGCATTAGAAACCGAATTTTCATAGGTACTCCTTAAATAGTTGGGTAATCTTATCAAATTATTCCCCCCTCGCTAGAGAAATATTTTCAGTGCGTCGGAAAGCCTTCCGGTGTTTCTTCGCGTCAGTGCTATACGAGCGACCACAACAAAGGAGAACTTATGAAAATGTTAACGACGCTATTAGCGCTTTTACTTTCGACATCAGCCCTCGCGGCCCCGGAGCAGTTTTGCAAAATTTCTTACAAAACGTATTCCGACAACAAAACTTCCGATATTATCTTTTACTATGAACTTAGCATTCCTAAATTTGAAAATGGCAAGTGGAGTGAGACCATTACTTATCAATTAGATTGCGAAGATGCCGATAAAAAACAGAAGATGTTAGAAAAAATTCGTAAAGAATGCCAGTCGGTCAATGCCGGAGACATTTCAATTCCTGCGGAGTCATTTACCTTCACAGCGGCTTGTGGGTAGTCCAATGAGCGTCACTTGATTTTTCGGTGGCGCTTTTTAATTAAAGGCGTTTACTCGTGCCAATCGACTGACTGTACTGGCTCACGAGCTTTTGCGATCCTTTGGGGATCTTGATCGTGTGGCTGGGCACGGTGGGCGGGATAAAGCCATGAATTAAATCGGGGTTGAGTTCCTTGAGGTAGTTCGGACTCACGCCCAAAAACGTGGCGAGATTGTAAAGGTCGGTTCCGCCAGGAACTCTCGCCATTTCGAATTCAAAAGGCACTTGATAATCGATTCCGCGAAACCCGTAGAGTCCAGGAGCTTTAGCAATAAGGGTGGCGGCGATAATTTTGGGAACATAGTCCATGGTTTCCCGAGGAAGAACTGCCAACTGAGTAAAGTCCCAAAAGTTATTAGTGTTGTGTTTTTTAATCAGATTTACGATCCGCTGCTCACCGCAGTTGTAACTTGCGGCCACGAGATACCAAGAGCCGAACATATTAAACAAATCTTTTTTATACTTAATGGCCGCCTCGGTGCTGCGGACAAAGTTTCTGCGCTCATCGAGCCACCAATTGACTTTTAAACCGTAGCGCTCGGCGGTGGGTTTTATAAATTGCCAAATGCCGACGGCGGCGGCTGGGCTTTGTGCGCCGGGGGAGAATCCGCTCTCGATCATTGCGGTATAAATGATATCTTTAGGGAGGCCGGCTCTGGATAACTCTCGCTGCATGTAGGGGACGTAACGAGAGGAGCGCTCAAGCCATCGTTTAAAATCTTTGCGTCCCGCCGTTTGAAAGTGACGAATCCAAAACTGCACACGCTCGTTATAGGTGATCGGAATATCAAAAATGGGAGAGGTGGCCGAATTTGCCAATTCGTTTTTCATCTCTAATTGCACTTCGGGCGACGGCGCCTGAACCGCTACGGAAGCCGCGCTCACAGGTCGCGAAGCCACGGTGGCGTCGGTCTCTTGCAATTCTTTCTTAAGGTCCATCTTTTGAGTGATGGGAGGGATGGCTGGAAGTTCTGCACGAGAGTTAGCCACAGACACACTCAAAAATGTCGAAACGACGATGAAAACAACTGTTTTGAACATAGAATTACTATGTCAGAGATTTGTCTCTGCGTCAGAGGGACGTCGATCCATCGAGAATAAAATTGACGAAGGTCTGTAAACGAAATGTGTCATCTCCACTTAAACGTGCATTAAAAAGTGGGATGCTTAAATT
>JAIEOS010000097.1 GCA_019750295.1 Bdellovibrionales bacterium
GTGGGAACCACTGTGTACGGACTTTCGTTTCTTTTGAATGGTCCCCTGGTGGATAAAATTGGCGGTAAAAAAGGAATCATCATCGCCGCTCTCGGGTCTTGTCTGGCAAATATCGCCATGGGTTTAATCACGTTCCTTGAGCTTAAGGGCACCTTAAAGTGGAACCTCACAGTGACATTCTCGATTCTTTACTCGATCAATATGTTCTTCCAGAGTTATGGAGCGGTCTCGATTATTAAAGTGAAAGCCTATTGGTTCCATGTGCGCGAGCGCGGAATTTTTGGGGCCATCTTTGGAACTCTCATTTCTTTTGGGGTGTATTTTGCCTTCGATTGGGGTCAGGCGATTGTCGACGCGACAAAGCTCAATCCGACGGAGCCGCTTTCGATCTTTCAACGAACCATTCGCAATGTCTTTGCCATAGATACGGGAACCTCCGATGCCATCTGGTTGGTCTTTCTAATTCCGTCGGTCCTTTTGATCTTTTGGGCGTTGATCGATATGTGGCTCCTTAAGGACACTCCTTCCCAAGCGAATTTCGAAGACTTCGACACTCATGATGCGTCTTCCGACGAAATGGACCGTAACTTTACAATGAAGGAACTTTTAACCCGAGTTTTCACAAGCCCAGTGATGCTGACGATTGCACTCATTGAATTTTGCGGGGGAGTTCTCCGCAACGGAATCATGCAGTGGTATTTTATTTTCGCCAAAGAGGTTCCTCAAGTGGGTGCTGAGTTCTTTCTAGAGCACTGGGGAATGCTCTTATGTGTGACGGGAATCACGGGCGGTTTTGCCGCGGGATATTTGTCGGATTATATTTTTCAATCACGCCGAGCCCCTCCGGTCGCTATCCTCAATTTTACGATGCTGGCTCTGATGGTGGTAATGAGCGCTGTGCTGTTCTCCTCTCCCATAGTTATTGGTATTTGTGCGCTGATGATGCAGTTTTCTGTGATTGGAGTTCACTCTCTGATGTCGGGAACGGCGGCGGCGGATTTCGGCGGGCGTAAGGCGACGGCCACGGCCTCGGGGATTGTTGATGGTTTTGTGTATCTCGGAAGCGGAATTCAATCGATCAGTCTTGGATTTTTGGTCAGTAAGAACTGGCAATTCTGGCCGCTCTTCCTTCTTCCCTTCACGGCGATTGGTTGCGTGTTGGCGATTCGTATTTGGAAAGAACTTCCATTAGCCACTAAAAAGTATATTGATAATGTCGAGAATGCGGACTCACCCAAGGAGCAGCGCGATCGCGGCGCTTTCCTAAAAAAACAAGTGATGAGCGAGGAAGTCTAATGAGAATTTTAATCCGTCTTTGTTTCATCGTTTTTGGAGCCGCAGGCTGCGAAACGGCAGCCCCGTCGCGCTTCAATTCCGCTCAGGATATTGTCAGTCCTGCGTGCACGAGCGGAGGCGATGCAAAGTCGTTGAGAGTGGCAGATAATAAAATTAAGCCCCTGACCTCGTCTGAAGGTAAAGCTATCTTAGGGTTCGAGGTTTTAAATTCCGGCGAGGTCATAAACACCACGATCTGCCAATCGTCCGGTCAGCCTGCGGTCGACAACGAATTGATTTCGAATCTCAAACAAATGAGATTTGCGAGCGGCCAAGCAGGTCTTTATCGATTAAAAACCTACCGCTAGCCTAGCGGCAGGGGGGAGCCGACTGTGCGAGGCTTAGGATATGGTCCACCCACTCGGCGGTGATGTGAGCGTTGGTGCTCTCGCGATTCACTTGCGATACGTTTTCGGGCAACTGGATGGCAAAGTCGGGATGAGACTTGATGGAGTCGCCCGTCCACTCGCCGCGATCCACTAAAAATTTTGAACCTTCCCATTTTCCATAAAGATCGAAGGTGTAAATGAAAGGGGATTCGATCGCGCCGATGCCCGTGTGATTTTCTCTTTGTTGTTCTTGTGCAGAGATCTTATATGAGGGCGTAGAAATAAAGAGGCGTGCCGAAACTTTATGGGCGTCTGCAGTTTTACGAATGGTGAGTTCTGCAGAATTGATGACCTCTGTCCAAACTTCGCTGTCGGGATCGCTATCAAACAAAAGATGACGTTTTTTTTGACCGAGTTCCACAGTTATGAGTTTGAGAAAATCCTGCGGAAAAATATCCTCCCTAATCGACTGAGACCCATTGGCGGGCTCGCCCCAAATTCCACGCCACTGATCGGGATCGACTTTGGAGTAAGTCATTATTAAAAGCGCTTTCAAATCTTTCGGCGTCCAGCAGACGCCATGAATCATGGCGGATCTTTGAGGTTCGGGGTGAAGTGCGGCCGCAAAGGCGCGAGCATCGCAAAGCCCCGCCCACGGCGGTTGATCTAAGGAGTCGTAGAATCTGTTCTGGATTTGTGTGGCCTGCGCTGCTTGACCGGTGAGAGACGAAACGAGCTTGTCGTATTTCTGAAGCGGAGAAAAGTTTCCCTGCACCGACCGGGTGAGCTCCCTGTCTTTTAAAGGATACCACCAGCTCGACCATGCCGGTCGATCAGCGGTAAAGACCGTTTTTCCTTCCTCAATAATGAGAGGACCAAGTTTTTGCGTCGCGATTTGTGTTTTCGGTGGAAGCGCTTGCGCAGAGGGAGCGTGAGTTGGGCGCGGGGGCGTTGCACGAGGCCCTGTCGGCGACGTCGGCGCAGACGGCGCGACCGATGGATCTGGCTCGGAGGGATCCATGTTTTTCCCCGGAGGAAATGGGAGGGGCTGGCCGTCTCGTCCGACAAAAGGTCGCTGCGGTGAGGGTTCATTGCGTTTTTTTTTGGAACTCGGGCAAGCGGTGAGGAGAATGGACATCAAGATCCATAACAGAATTTTAAAATGTAAAACTTGAAGCATAGGAAATTCCCAAACCGTTGAGAGTGAGGCTCAGTTATACGTAAAAAACCGGTGATTCTCTAGGAAAGGGACAGCCCTCGATAATCTCTACAGGACTGTCGAAGAATTGTTCAGTTGAATGTGTCGTGTGAAATTAGTTGTCCTGATCGTAAAAGCAATCGGACCCCAAATCGCTGTACTTGCCGGGCGCTACGATTTTAATTTTCGTCGTACAATAGTGAAGGCCCCAGTCGTTGGTAAATCCTTGCACCGCTTGGACGGCGGTTTCCACCGTCATCACATCCCCCTCGGACTTGGGTTCTTTCTCGTAGCTCAGGCTCGAAAGATCAACTTCGCGCGAATATTCACGAAAGTGGTTTTCGATACTGTCGCGAACGATGAGATCGATCTCGCCAAAATCGGCAAAGGTGGATGGGGTAAGTAGAGTGCAAAAGAGATAAAGAGATAAGTGCTTCATAGGCCGGGAGATTGCCCCGGCCTAAGGCTTCAGTCAACTAGTGCGGGGGAGCAATTTCCTCAGGAACGGGGATGGGTAGTATCTGTGGATTCTCCTGCGGCTTTTCCGGCAAAGGGGCAGGGGGAGGTGCCACCGAAGCAGGATCCGCCGTTGTAGAAGTTTCCTCGCGAGTGGGAGTTGTCACATAAAAATTTACAACCTTGAGCACAGTCGCCGCCCGTGGATTACTACGCACGACCACCGGAGAGCCGACAACTACTGGAGCTGAGTCCCAGATTCGACGGGCCTCCATGGTGATCGTTTCGATTTCTGTGGGTTTACGGAGATAGTAAAGATCTTCGTTGAGGGACTTGCCCTCGGCTTTCAGCTTCTCGATCAGTTCATTTTTTCGCTCTTGAGTGACGGCGCGAAAGCGCTCTCTCAACTTCATAAATCCGAGATCTTTTTTAGCAGTGAGAACCAAAACGCCACTGCTATCGAATTCAGCTCTCCAGTCGGGTTTGTCACCCACGAGCTGTCGAAATTCGTAACTTCGGCGGTCGTTTCCATGGAGAGAAAACGACACTTCGATCGGAAAACGATCGAACTCAGTTTCTTTTAAGCTCGCTCGAGGATTAGAGACGATCACAGGCTTTTGAATCGTTCTTTTCCAATAATACTCTTGATAAAGTGAGCCAACGGCGAGGCCACCGATTGCGAATTTCCCGACGGCCATGGCGCGATGATTTCGAGTTTCGTCTTCCACTTTAAACCAACGTGACGAGAGGTAGTTGAGGAAGTGGGTCGCATATTTTTCTTTGGCGATTTCATCGGCTGTTAAATAGCTAAAACTTTTCTGGTACCGGCGAGTCACAATCGAGTAATAACCGGGACGGATCCTCACGGTTTCTCCGGCAAGGATGGGTCGACTGAGTACGGGATCGGGCTCGCCTGAGATCACGCGAATCACTTCCAGACGTGGATCCTCAAGCCGAAGTAAATTGAGATCAACAACGCTTTCTGCCGTCGCGGCTTCTGGGGCTGTCGAATTGTTGTAAGAGATGGTTTGATCGATCCGCTGAGAAATAATACCGAGCACGGTAGAGACACAAACTTTTCCTTCCGGGGCTTCGCACGTCGCGGAATTTGGTTTCGCTTGTTCGGTGATGGAAAGATCGATTTGCGAAACGACTTTCTCGATGATCTGAGTGGCGACTTTGTCGAAAAGCTCTGAATTATTTCCCGCTTGCGTCTCGATCGTCACTCCCGATTTTTCCATGGAGGTGCGTAAGGCCACATCGAGATCGGCACGAGCGATGTATTTTTCGCCTTTGGCCGCCAACTGAAAATTGACGGCGAGCTGCTGACGGTTCACTGTAATCCGCACAGCTCCGTTGTTCTGACGAGCTTTAAAGTGAAATTTAACTCGCGCTTGGAGGCCCACGCGGCTTTGGAGAGCGCCGACAACACTGTGGTATTCTTCTTTGGTCATGGGAAGATTAAAAACTCGGGGTTTGCCGAGGTAATCCACCACGTCGTTAGCTTCGACATTTGTCGATCCCACGCGACTCACGGCCGAAATGTACTCAGGAATACTCACTTCAATATAGGTGAGAGGAATCGGGGAAATGGTGTGAACTCTTTTTGCCGGATCTTTTTCTTTGGCGTTGAGAAAATTTTTGACGGCGGTAAAGTTGCAGGTTTGCACGGAGCCCATTTCGTCGAGATGCACTTTGGATTTAATATCGGCTTCGTCATAAGGGAAGTACAACTGAACGCTGAGGAGATGGTTTTTATTTTCGCGCCACTCTTTCACTTCGCGAATGCTAAAAATGTTTTCCCCAGTTTCGTCCACATCGATCATCACGTAGGGAAGGACGTAGATAATTCCTTGCGCCCCTTGCGAGCTTCTAAAGAATTCGCGATCGCAACCCAAAGACGTATCGATGGCCACGTGTTCAAGTTGAATGGCTTCGACGCCATTTGCGAAAAGGCCCTGGCTGAAGAGAGCTAGGGCCGCAAACGTGATGATCACATATTTTGAAATCATATTTGTTCCGTATTTGTGGATTATTTTGAAGGCGGTGCTGGAGGATAGATAGGAGCTGGCGATTCTTCGATGCTGCAAAGAGCGACGATGTTATAATTGGCTTGAGCCACTTCCGAGCACGTCACTTCTTTGACCCACGGGCGAGATTGAGGAGTGGGTTCGGAGATCACGTTGTAGGCAGGAGCAATTTTAGTTTCGACACGCGCAGAAACAATGACGGCCTGACTACAAGTGAGTTTGATTTTCATTTCCGCCAACTGACCTGAGCGTCGGTGCGGATGATTTTCCCATTGAGCGCAAGCTTGTTTGAGAACCTCTAGGCCTGGGTTGGGTTGTTGATAATTTTCATTCGGACATTGTGGAGACTGATAGTCACCTTCAACTGGATGCTGCGGGCCTTGATCCGCGTAGTAGGGAGGTTGAGGCTGCTGGTGTCCGTAATAAGGACGTTGAACATGGCGCCGACCTTGAGGTGCGGTCGCAATAACCCCTTGAGCAAATAGCTCGCTCGAAAACACTAATAACGCGAAAAGAGTGATTAATTTCATAATTTTCCTCCGGTAGTAAGACCCCACTACGTATCGATTTTACGAAAATGATGCAACGCTTAAAGCCTCGGTTGAAAATATGACAGGCTTCCTCGTGGAGCCCACTTCCGACCCGAAAATTTTAATTTTTGTCATCAGGAAATTTCAGGCAAATCGCCTGATTTTGTGGTGCAACGTTAAATGAAAACAAAACGAAATTAGCTTGAAAAACTAAGCAATTAACGGTTACTTTGAAGATCAAAACTTTCGCTTTGTGACGTCTTCGCGCAGGTCCGTAATACTCTCGTATTAAGGGTTGGGAGCGCGGGTTAAAGTTGGGAAAGGGCTTAAATGAGCACGGCCGTACAAAATCAAAATTCCGAAATTGATGAAATCTCAAAATCATTTGCGTTTACGACACGACTTGATGATCTCGTAGCTTGGGGAAGAAAAAACTCTCTCTGGCCTCTTCCGTATGGAACAGCTTGCTGCGGGATCGAACTCATGTCTGTGATGGGACCCAAATACGACCTTGCGCGATTCGGTGCAGAGGTGGTGCGTTTCTCTCCTCGCCAAGCTGATTTGCTCTTGGTGGCAGGAACAATTACCGAAAAAATGGGACCGATTCTTGTTCATATTTACGAGCAGATGCTAGAGCCGAAGTACGTACTCTCGATGGGTGCTTGCGCCAGTTCTGGAGGCTTCTATCGCTCGTATCACGTGATGCAAGGAATCGATAAAGTGATTCCGGTGGACGTCTACGTTCCCGGTTGTCCTCCGACTCCTGAGGCTGTTCTCGATGGAGTTATGCTTTTACAAAAAATGATTGCTGAACACAAACCACGTCCTTGGCGCGACAATTGGGTGAATCCGTATGAAAAATCAAAAGCTTGAAGTTTACAAAAGTGATCTCGCTCAGAGATTCAAAAACGCATCTGATTTCAAATGGAGTGAATCCTTTGGAAGTTATGTGGTCATCGTGCCATCAGCAATGGTGCGTGATGTTCTGCAGTTTTTAAAAGAGCGCGGCCACTTTAATTTTTTAATGAACCTAACCGCGGCCGATTATCCCGAACGCCAAGAGCGTTTTGATGTGGTGTACGAACTGTTCAATGCCAAAGACGGTTCTCGCTTACGTATCAAAACAATGGTGGGAGAAAATCAACCGGTGCCTTCGGTGATTTCTGTCTGGAAAGGTGCCGATTGGTTTGAACGCGAAGTTTGGGACATGTTCGGAGTTAAATTCGACGGTCACCCGAATTTACGTCGAATTCTCACGCACCATCAGTTTAAAGGTCACGCTTTACGTAAGGACTATCCGGCAGATCTCCAACAGATGTGCGATACGGCTTTGCCGATTCACTTTGACAATGGCACTGAGCCTGCGACGAAGGTGGACAATCTCGTTTCTTTGAACATCGGTCCTTCGCATCCTGCTACTCACGGAACACTTCGCGTGATGGCGCAATTGGATGGTGAAAAAATTCATCGTGCGGGTGTAGAGATTGGCTATCTCCATCGGTGCTTCGAAAAAATGGCCGAAACTCATCCTTACAATCAGGTCATTCCGTACACCGATCGATTAAATTACTGTTCGGCTCCGATGAACAACGTGGGCTATTGCAAAGCCATCGAGCGGATGCTGGGTGTAGATATTCCGGCGAAAGCTAAAGCGATGCGTATCATCCTTTGCGAACTTTCTCGTTTTATTGATCACGTGGTTTGTATCGGTGCGAACGCCGTGGATTTGGGAGCGCTCACGGGCTTCTTCCACCTCTTCACTCTTCGTGAAAAGGTTTATAATGTTTTTGAAAAACTTTGCGGAGCGCGATTAACGGTGTCCATGACCCGTATTGGTGGAATGGCTCAAGATGCGCCTGACGGATGGTTTGGAGACGTTCTTGAGCTTTGTAAAGAATTAAGAAAAGGCGTTTCGGAAATCGAATTGCTCCTTTCTGAAAATAAAATTTGGATTCAAAGAACACAAAACATCGGCTCTATCTCTGCAGAAAGCGCGATTCAGTGGGGCTACACTGGTCCTTGCCTTCGCGCCGCGGGAGTTCCGTTGGATCTTCGCAAGTTAGATCCTTACTACGGATACGAAACTTTAGATTTTGATGTTCCTGTCGGCTCCACCGGTGATGTTTACGAGCGCTATCTCGTGCGCGTGGAAGAAATGAAGCAGTCGGTGAGAATCGTGGAGCAGATTTGCAAAAATATCCCGGGTGGAGATTATACCATTCGCGATAAGAGCATCGTTCTTCCAGACAAAAAAGATGTTTATGGAAACATCGAAGGTCTTATGAATCACTTTATGTTGGTGATTCACGGTCTCCGTCCTCCGGTGGGCGAAGTTTACGACGCGACAGAGGCGGCGAACGGTGAATTGGGCTTCTATGCTGTCAGTGATGGCGCGGGAACTCCGTACCGTTTAAAAGTTCGTCCTCCTTGTTTTGCCATTTATCAATCGTTCCCTGAGTCGATCACTGGCGGATTGCTCGCTGATGTGATCGCAATTTTAGGAAGTATGAATCTCATTGCTGGTGAATTGGATAGGTAGGAAATATGTTTGAACTTTCAACTGAAGGCCAAAAATTTGTAAAAAGTGAACTCTCGCGGTACGAAACCAAAGAGTCGGCGATTATTCCGAGTCTGTTTCGGGCCCAAAAAGAAAACGGCGGGTGGGTGAGTGACGAAGTCATTGCTCATTTGAGTCAGCTGATGGAGATCCCAGAGGCCCGCATCAACGAAGTCTTCCATTTCTATACGATGTTCAATAAAGAGCCTGTGGGTCGTCACCACGTGCAAGTGTGTTGCAATGTGGCCTGTGCCATGGCGGGAACACGGGAAATGATGCACGATTTTTTACGCGAGTATGGAGTCGATGAGAACGAGATGACGGAAGATGGTCGATTTACATTTACTCGTGTGGAGTGTCTCGGTGCCTGTGATAAAGCGCCGATGATGCAAATTAACGAAAAGTATCACGAAGATTTAACTCTAGAGCGCGCAAAACAAATTCTAAAAGGTTTAAAATAATATGGCTGAAGCAAAAATTTTGACCGAACATTATAAGGATGACGCCTACAAGACCCTTGCTGGTTACAAAGCAAAGGGTGGCTACGAGACATTAAAAAAAGCATTTTCCCTGCAACCGGCAGACATCGTCACAATGGTGAAAGAGTCTGGACTTCGTGGTCGCGGTGGAGCCGGCTTCCCCACAGGAATGAAGTGGAGCTTTTTACCCAATAATAATGAGCCCCGTTATCTTCTCTGTAATGCCGATGAAGGGGAGCCTTGTACCTTTAAAGATCGTTTGATGATGGAGCGAGCTCCACACCAATTGATCGAAGGAATGATTATTTCGGCTTACGCTGTTAAATCTCAAAAATCTTACATTTACATTCGCGGTGAATACACCGATTGCGTGCAAATCATCGGCGATGCGATCAAAGAAGCCTACAAAGACGGTCTTCTTGGTAAAAACATTCTCGGTTCGGGATTTGATCACGAGATGGATGTTTACGTCGGTGCCGGCGCTTATATCTGCGGTGAAGAGACCGGAATGATTTCCTCTCTCGAAGGATTAAAAGGGCAGCCGAAGTTAAAGCCGCCATTTCCAGCGGTGAAGGGCTATCTTGGTAAACCCACAATCGTGAATAACGTGGAAACTTTGGCCTCTGTCATTTACATCGTTCGCGATGGTGTCAAAGAGTACCGAAGGCACGGAACAGAAAAATCTCCTGGAACAAAACTCTTCGCGGTGAGCGGAGATGTAATTCGCCCGGGAACTTACGAGGTTCCGCTCGGTTACAAACTGATCGATTTGATCGAAAACGAGTGCGGCGGACTTAAGCCAGGTCGAAAACTTAAAGCCGTGATTCCGGGTGGAACATCGGCTCCTGTTCTGAATGCCGATGAATGTCGTCAAGCGACCATGGATTATGAATGTTTGGCGAATATGGGTACGATGTTGGGCTCAGGCTCTGTCGTGGTGCTTGATGATTCCCGGTGTATGGTCGACATGCTCGGTGTGATCACGCACTTTTATCATCATGAATCTTGTGGTCAGTGCACTCCGTGCCGCGAAGGTACGGGCTGGCTGAATAAAGTGGTCGGTTCGATCATGGCTGGAAAAGGCTCCATCCAGGATATCGATACTCTTTGCAAAGTGGCCGACAACATGAAAGGTCGCACGATCTGCGCACTTTCAGATGCGGCGGCATTACCCGTTTTGAGTTTTGTTCCCAAATTTCGCGATGAATTTGAATACTACATTCGGCAAGGTACATCTAAGGTGAGAGGAATTCGTTATGGTCAATTGCACCATTAATGGCAAGCCCGTCTCGATGAAAGACGGCTCAACCATCATTCAGGCGTTTAAAGAATTGAACGAGGATATTTGTCATTACTGCTGGCATCCTGCTTTGAGTATCGCAGGTGTTTGCCGCTTGTGTATGGTGGAGATCGAAGGGAACCCAAAACTTCAGATCGCTTGTAACACGACCATCGCCGAAGGCATGAAGATCACCAACCAGAGCGAAAAAGTAAAAGACGCGGTGAAATGGGGACTCGATTTCCATTTGATCAATCACCCTCTGGATTGTCCGATTTGCGATCAAGCCGGTGAGTGTGGATTGCAAGATCAATACATGCAGTTTGGAAAATACGATCCCGAAATGGCCGAACGCAAAGTGAAGAAGAGAAAGGTTGTAGATCTTGGCGAAAGAGTCGTTTTGGATTCTGAGCGCTGTATCCTTTGCTCTCGTTGCGTGCGCTTTACCGAAGAGATTTCTAAAACCAATGAGTTGGGAATCTTTAATCGCGGTGATCATAGCGAAATCGGTACTTTTAAAGACAAGCCTCTCAACAACAATTATTCTGTAAATACAGTCGATATTTGCCCGGTGGGTGCGCTCACTTCTAAAGATTTCCGTTTTAAACAACGAGTTTGGTTCCTTAAAGACCAACCGTCAGTTTGTACGGGTTGTTCCACAGGATGTAACGTGGACGTGTACTTTAATAAAGAAGGTACATGGAGAATGAAGCCGCGCTTTAATCCTGATGTGAATGGCTACTGGATGTGTGATGTCGGTCGCGATATGTATAAGCACACCAACTTATTCCATACTGAAGTGACGGGTGAACGCGGTCAAAAAAATGTGACCAAAAATCTGAGCCGTCTCACTTTAGCGTCGTCAGCCGTTCATGGCCAAAAAGAGTTTATGGATGTGGCCTTTGCCGTTCAAAAGCTCCGCGACACATTGTCGAGCACAAAAGAAGCAGCTCTAGTGGTGACCGCCCAAAACACGGTCGAAGAGCTTGACGCGATGGTGGGATACTTTGCTAAAAAATTTGGAGCTCAGCACATTTATCATTGGAGCAATTCTCCGGGGACGGATGAAGGCTTTGATGGTCTTCTCTACAGACCTAGCGATAAGAATCCAAATACTGCGGGCCTCAAAAAAGTTTTCGAGAAGCACGGCGTGAAGTCTCAGCCTTGGAAGGCCGAGGGTTCTAAGTACAAAACAACGGTGGTTGTTGCTCCAGAGACAGTCATGACTTATCCTGACTTTGCACAAAGAATCCTTTCTTTAAAGGACATGAGCACCGTCATTTGGTTAGGCAGCACCGATAGTGAAAACTTCGAAGAGCTTAAGGGTGAAACTTGGTTAATCCCGACAAAAACATTTGTTGAAAAATCGGGAACCTTTATCAACTACAAAGGTCTTGAGCAAAAGATCAGACCGGTGACTTTGATTGTTCCGAATGCCATGGGTGTGGATGACATTGCTGCCGTTTGGACGGGACAAGCTCCCAACTCGGAATCTGTCCCTTATGATCCGACAGAGCGTGTAGAGAATGAGTTCGTTTATCACAGAGGTTCGTTATGAGTGGATATGTTCGTTTAAAAGTTCCTCAGCAGTCTAAATCTTGGTATTTGCCTGCGATCTTTTCCGGTCTCGCATTTACTTTTAAAACGATGGTGAAAAACTTATCGAATAAAAAGCAAATGCCGACGCTCAATTATCCGGAAGAAAAGTATCAGTACTCCTCACGTTTTAAAGGGAATCACGTATTGACCGTTAAAAAAGACGGTAAACTTCGCTGCACGGCTTGCATGTTGTGTGCGACAGCGTGCCCAGCTCAGTGCATTTCGATCGTCGCGTCTGAGGATAACGATCCTTCGGTGGAAAAGTATCCCATCAATTACGAAATCGATATTCTCCGCTGTGTCTTTTGCGGATTCTGCGAAGAGGCCTGCCCGGTGGACGCGATTCGTATGGGTCCTGAGTGGCAAACTCCAGGACGCAATGGCGAAAACTTTGTCTACGACATTAAGCACTTGGCTCACCGAGCGAATCTGAATGACGGCAAAGGTGTGCAGTCGATCGTCGACGAAACTGAACGCCACAACCTGATCTAGGTTTTTGATTCTGAATTAGATTTTTAAGTTAAAATTTGAAAAAGGCTATTTTGAGGACGCGGGCTGCGGGCGGCAATCCAAATTGCTACCGCACTTTCCGCCCTCCATGCCCTCGCCGTTTTCGCCGACGGGAAGTCGGCGATCGCTTCACGCTAAACGGAGGTCCTCAAAATAGCCTTTTTCAAATTTTAACTTAAGAATCTAATTCAGAATCAAAAAGTCCTGTGGTTAAATGGGGGAAAAGGTACGCAGATCCTTTTCGACGTGTCCGGTGGGTGCGCCGATACGTTTTGAGAACCGGTGCGGCATTTTGGGGGTCCTATTTTAGATTTTAAGAGTCCGTTTCAGTGGGAGGAGTTAGGTCAGAGGTTTAAAGAAACCCATGGGTTTACGAGCTATGTTCGGGTTTACCAGGGGGTTTCTCACGCTTTGATGGAGCTTTCTCAGGGATTTAAGCAACTCTACTCTTTTAAGCGTCAGATCCACTTTCACTCTGGTTTTGGGACTCACATGGACGACATGCTGATTCAACTTTCCAGCGAAAGTGTAGCGATTTCGCCATTCACCTCGGAAACCGTTCTCGACGAGAAGAAAACTCTATTTTGCGTTGTGGATCGAGATGATGCCATCACGACGGAGTTATACCATAAATCCATCGATAATTATTTTGCGAGCAAGGTGAATTACATTTGGGTGCATCATCAACTGCATAAAGCTCAGGGTATGGCGACCACCATCAAAGATACAGATATCCATATTTACTCCTTGGGTCCGCAGTTGGCGGTGGCTCACATCGGAAAGCGCTTGCAGAGTCTTCACAAGGGAACTGGTCCGAGCTTGGATTGGTCCGCTTTGCAAAAAATGCCGTCGCTTTCGTCTGTGGTCGAGAATCCACAATGGGTGGAAGCGTTCGAAGGAAAAAGTATCGCTGGTTCTCAAGCGTTCTTTACCTCGCCTGCAAATCGCCTCTTCGATCGCGCTCTTTTATATTGGACGGACATCGAAAGCTCTGCTCTCCGTGACGTATTGATCAGAGATCATGGAGTTTCACCAAATCACGTCGACTGTTTAAGTTTACATCGTTGGAATGAGCTTCGAATTTTAGCCCAGTTCGAAAAAAAGGGTTTCACGCCCGAAGTTTTCCGAGGTCTTCTGCTATTTTCATCAGAACTCTCGAAAGATCCCAAAATCGATCAAAAGATCCTCGCTGCCCACAAATCGCTCCAGTAGGTACGACGAGCCTTTTCAATCCTGAATGTCCGGAAGGTGCGCCGATACTTTTTGAGAACCCCCGCGTTGTTTTCTGAAAACAACG
>JAIEOS010000098.1 GCA_019750295.1 Bdellovibrionales bacterium
ATACGGGCGCCATTGGTTTTATCGAGCCGAATAACGATTTTTGCTTTAACGTGGCGATACGCACTCTCGTCGTGACTCCGGATAAAAGGATATCGTTGGGTGTCGGTGGAGGAATTCTTTACGATTCTCTTGCAGGGAGTGAATACGAAGAGTGCGCAACAAAATCGAGTTTTGTAAATCGTCTCAACTCTGATTTTGCTTTAATAGAAACGTTTGCCTCACGGAAAGAGGGTTCACCCACACTAGAGCTTCATCTCAAGCGCTTGGAAAATTCGGCCCAAGTTTTTGGATTTCAGTTTGATAGGGAAAAGATCAAAAAAGAAATCCTCGACGAGCAAAGAGATTTGTCAGGAGGAGAGCACAAGTTGCGCTTATTGCTCTTTCAGGACGGTGACATCGAGATCACTTCCCAACCGATACCTACGCCGTCGGAAAAGTGTCGTGTGGGCATCTCCCGTCGGGCAATTGATAGTCGGGATATTTTTTATAAGCATAAAACAACGGCTCGAGAGCTTTATGATGACGAGTACGAAGCCGCTCAAAAAAAAGGTCTTTATGATGTGATTTTCCTCAACGAGATGGGTTTTGTCGCCGAAGCTTCTCGCCACACTATCTTTATCAAGAAAAATGGCCAGTTTTGGACCCCGCCGTTATCGAGTGGGGCTCTGCCGGGAATCCGCCGTGCTTTACAAATCCAAGAGTGGCACGCCGAAGAAAAAGATCTCAGCTTGAATGATCTTAGGGAAGCTCAGGAGATCTACCTTACCAATTCGGTTCGAGGCGTTGTTAAAGTTTCCCATTTGGAGAGTTTGTGATTTGGTTGATCGATAATTATGATTCCTTCACTTACAACCTCGTTGAGTCTCTGCGTCGCCTTAACGCTCCGGTAAAAGTGGTTTTTAATGATCAGTTGTCCATTGAGGAGTTGAAGGTCGAGAAAAATATTTCCGCCTTTATCTTATCTCCAGGGCCGGGTTCTCCGGGTGAAGCCAAACTCAGTCGGGACGTTGTTGCTCACTTTTACGATAAAAAGCCGATCTTTGGGGTTTGCCTTGGTCATCAAGTGATTTGTGAGGTCTTTGGGGCTCAAGTGGGGTTAGCTCATCGAGTGATGCATGGAAAGACCTCGCTCGTGCAACACGATAATTTAGGACTTTTTAAAGATCTGCCGCAAAACTTTAAAGCCAATCGTTATCATTCTTTGATTGCAGACTCTAAAAATTGGCCCGAGGACCTTAAGGTTTCAGGTTGGACTCAATTTAATGAACATCGAGAGATTATGGGAGTTCGACATCGCAAGTTCCCGGTGGAAGGAGTTCAATTTCACCCTGAGTCGGTTTTAACTCCTCAGGGTGATCTTTTGATCGAGAACTTTCTTAAAACGATTAATCTTTCTTAGCGATTTGATCGACTTCTTCGATCTGCGCATTTTTAATCAAAAAGTCGTAAACTTTTTCTTCAGTCATTTGATTTTGAAGTTGGTCGAGACCTTTTCTTTCGGAATAGAACTTTTTGATCTGAGCTTTTTCCATGCCCCACTTGGCGGCCATTTCTCCTAAGCGATCATCGACGTCTTTTTCTGTGGCTCGGATGTTCTCTTCTTTCGCCAGTTGATCCGTCAGGAAGCCCGCTTGAACGGTAAATTTAGCGGCGCTATCAAAGTCCATTCCGGATTGTTTTTGGAATTCCGAGAAGTCGTCGTCGCTGATCCCTTGGGATTTGAGGCGATTTCTGTAGTCTTCGATAATGGCTTCGCGGTTGGCTTCGAACAGAGACTTAGGAACTTCGACGGGGTTTGCTTCTACAAACGCGCGAATAATCGCTTCGCGAAGATTCGTCTCAGAAACGTTCTTCTTTTGCATTTCGATATCATTGCGAAGAGTTTGCTTAAAGTCTTCTAGAGACTTCGCGTTCACTTTTCCAAAGAATTCGTCGTTCAATTCAGGTAAAACTTTTGTTTTGATGTCTTGAAGATCCACTTTGAAAGTCACAGGCTGAGAACGAAGTTTTTCAACATGGTAATCCGCAGGAAAGCTAATTGTCACTTCTCGCGATTCTCCTTTTTTCATTCCCACAAGTCCTTCTTCAAAGCCGGGAATAAACTGATTGGAACCGATTTCGAGCATGTGACC
>JAIEOS010000099.1 GCA_019750295.1 Bdellovibrionales bacterium
CGAGGCTCAATAATGCGACCACAAACTTGGCAGGGCTTCGATTTTTCCATAAAACTTAGCAGTATTAGACGCCCCTCCATTAAACAAGAGAATTTGTTTAAATCCAAGCACCGACAGGCTAACGGCCTCAATAAGTTCTCTTGATCGACTCTTAAAAAACAAGCATAGTTCACCTATGAGTTATCCGAAGACATTTTGCCCACTCCCTTGGCTCCATCAGGCCTCTTATACGGATGGCTCGCTCCTGCTCTGTTGTGTCTCCGCCAATGACTCCAAACTCAATCTCAATCGCGATAGCATCAATGACTCTTTTAATTCCAAGTATTGGAGGAATATCCGCAAAGCGATGATGGCCGGCGAGAGACCCGCCAGCTGTCAGCGTTGTTGGATCGAAGAGGAAAACAAGTACAAATCCCTCCGGCTCCACGAAATTGAAGTCTGGGAGCAACGTTTAGGAAAACAAAAGCTGAATGATTTGCTGCTCCAAACTCAGGCTGACGGTCGCCTTTTACAAGGTCCGATCTCTATGGATTTACGCATTGGAAATACCTGCAATCTCCAATGCGTAATGTGTCGACCTCATGATTCTAAAAAATGGCTCGGTTTATCGCAAAAGCTCGCGACCCAAGCCAAAACTTCCACCCTCAAGAAAGATATGAATTGGAAAAATTCAATCGATCTTAAAAATTATGATTGGCAGGATAACGAGTTGGTCTGGAGCGAACTCAGAGATTTAGCCCCCACTCTTCAGCAACTGATCATTGGTGGCGGCGAACCGATGTTGCTCAACGGACATTTTGAGTTTCTCAAATATTGTGTGGATAATAGCTACGCTTCCAGAATAGTCCTCCGTTACCACACCAACCTCACCGTTTTAAACAGAGATCACATTGGACTCTGGAAACACTTTAAGGAGGTTCAGTTTTTCGCGAGTATCGACGGTCTCCGAGAACAAAACCATTATCTCCGCTATCCTGCCGAATGGTCTGCTATCGAAAGTAACCTCAATTATTTAGATAAAGTTTACTATAACAATATTAATGTCATGATTCTATTTTCGGCGCACTTTCTAAGCCTCTACAACTTAGTTGATTTCGCAAAATGGGTTGAAGGTAAAAACTTTAAAAAAATCAATAAGACCTATGGCGGAAACATCCATCCTGGCATTGTCATGCAACCCGAGTACCTCAGTCCTCGCGTTTTACCTCCACCAATCAAACAAAAGATCACCGAAAAAATACTCACCTTCGAAAGTCAGGCAAAAAATAAGTCCAACAAACTGTCGGGGCTGGTTTCTTTTATGAACGAGAAAGACGAAAGCCATCACTTACCCGCGGTGCTCGAATACATAAATCTTCTCGATAAAAATAGAAATACGAACTTTGCAGAGACCTTTCCGGAATTCTATGATGCTCTTAAGCCGTATTTTAGTGATTCGCGTCCAGGCTCCCTCAAAAGTTGGATCTCTAGGCTAGCAAACACAAACGCTTAAAGAAGAAAATCAAAAAGATTGGCCACAGGAATGTAGAGCACAAGTAATATCTTTTCCGTGATCGTCGCCTTTGAGTATAAAGCCGAAAAACTCTGAAGCTCACCCTTATCGATAACAACCTCAGATGACGCTTTTCTTTTTTGGAAGCTCCTGAACACGGCATCGGCGAGGTCCTTATTGTCCCGGCAAACCACCATGAGTTCGGAATTCAGATTCGCTGACCGCGGATCAACATTGTAAGTTCCAACCAGAGTGTGGCGATGATCTATAACCGCACGCTTAGAATGAAGTCCCCAACGAGCAGAATCTGCCACTCGTAAAGAAGATTCCCCCTCCACCGCAGCTCCGGTCATCACCGACAGTGATAAATTCAACTGGGAGAGTTTATAGAGCCGAAACATCAAAGAGCTCACCGCGTAAATGGCATCCGTTGAATGCGCGCTATTGGTTAGAATTTCGAGATGCACCTGCCGGTTTGATAATTCTTTAAGTACGTCGTAGCCCCCTCTTTTTATCACAAAGTAAGGACTCTCTACGACGACATTTTCTTGGGCTTCAATGGCTAACTTTACGATCTCTTTAAAAACTTGTCTGGACTCTTCGCCGCCGGCCGGAGGGTCTGTGATAAAGAGAGAGTCATTGCAGGTGTATTCTATAAAAGAAGTCTTGGCTTCCGTTGTTAAGTCATCTACAAGCTTATCATCGCCAGGATCACTTGTTAAAAATTCTTTAGCTTTACTTAAATGCTTTTCTTTCACTTCGTCAAAGTTAGGATCTTCTGTGAGTTCTGAGTTGAAATATTGATCAAAACTTTCTCGAGCCGTTTGTGCCATTTCTCCCCGGACCAAGATGTCGCTATCAATAAAATTATAGTCTTCCTTCATATCGAAATACTCTTTGGCCACATTTCTACCGCCGGTGATAAAAGCTTTGTCATCAACGATGAGAAGTTTGCGATGGCTTCGATGTTGCGAGGAAATAAATCGATAGATTGGCATGTAATTATAATATTTAACATGTATGCCATGGCCGCGGAGGATTTGCGCATAGGCCGGAGTTAAGCGAAAAACAGGGATTGAAGAGTCTACGAGTATTCTGACGTTGACCCCTAGCTTTGCTTTTTCGATAAGTTCCGCAGTTGTGATTCGACTGGCGATATCCAGGTCAAAAATAAAAAATTCGAGTTCTATGGTTTTTTGCGCTGAACGAATAAGTTGAAGGCGTTGGATGAAAGAATCCGCCCCAGTATCTAACAGCACCATTTTTTGAGGAGATTTAAACTCTTTTCGAAGCGCAGGACTCGCTTTTGTTTTAAAAGCTCCTTGCTGACCGACGAGAAAAAAACCCGCTGCAAAGAGGAGATAAATCAACACAAGGATTGCGGTGACCCATAATATTGTTTTTACTAAAACTCGAGATACCTTCTGGGTCATAAACATCTTAAAACTGAATCAAATCAGTAAGGAATCTTATCGTTCTTGGCATCCCACTCTTTAAAAATCTGATAGGCTTCCGAAGAGAGAAACTGAACCATCGGTAGACTTCTTTCTTCGAGAGGCAAAGGAATCTCTTTATAAATGAAATCATCATCAAACTGATGGCGAGCTGCATCTTCCCGGGTGTTGCCATAATATACTTTCCCTAAACGGGCCCAATAGGCCGCGGAGAGACACATCGGGCATGGCTCGCAGGAGGTGTAAAGTTCTGCGTCTTGAAGTTCGAAATCAGCGATGTTCCTACACGCGTTACGTATTGCGACGACCTCTGCATGAGCCGTAGGATCATTGGTCGAAGTCACGCAGTTCCACCCTTCACCAATGATTTTTCCATCTTTAACGATAACCGCGCCAAAGGGGCCACCGTGTCCAGCATGCATATGCTCTCGTGAGAGTTCAATAGCTCTTTTCATGAATTGTTCCTGCATGTTCGCCCTTTCGCCAACTGTCCTTGGGAAATTTTATACGAAAGCGCGTTGCATTTTCAACTCTCATGTAACTAATTGTAGCTTTATTGTGCTGGAGAAGTGATCTAACAATATGTAAACCGAGTCCGGTGCCCTCGCCGACGGACTTTGTTGTAAAAAAGGGCTCGAAAATTTTTTCCACTGTTTCTGCCGGTATAGCATCACCGCTGTCATCAACGTTGATATAAAAATGCTCCTCATCCATTTCGCAATGGATCTTAATCCACTTTTCTTCCCGATGCTTTATTGCATCACAGGAATTAACGATCAAGTTCAGTAGCACCTGGGACAACTGAGTATTTCTGCAAAACAGCGCACCTCTTCGCAGCTCTTCTGCGATATGGAGCTCAATACTTTCGAGGTGAATCTTTTGTGCCAGAATGTTCTTCACGTCATCGAGAATGGTTTCGAATAAGTGCCACTGCATCGGTTCGGCAGAATTATCTCTGGAAAAGGTTTTGAGGCTTTTGATAATTCTCGAAATACGAAAAACAGCATCAATGATGTTTTTGGATATCTTAAGAAGATGAGACTTATCGACCGTGTCTTGCTGGAGATTGGCATTAAGCTCTTCGGTCCGCAGTGCCACGATCGCTAACGGATTATTGATTTCGTGAGCGATACCCGCAGCCATTTCACCCAATGAGGAGAGTTTAGAAGCATTAAATAAAAGAGCATTGTGAACTTCTAAATCCTTTTGTGCTTTTCTCAAAGATGTAATGTCCGCAAAAGACGTGACCACTCCGATGACAGCATTCTCGTCGTCAACCAGGGGAACTGAACTCATCTGTAGCCAACAAATATCTCCGCTTGCGCTTCGAACACCAACGAGGAAATCTTCAACTTTTTTCTGCGTTCTTAGAACAACATTTGGAGGAAGATCTTTTTGATCAATGGCATTTTCCTTCTCGTCGAAAAATTGTCGGGATGAAAATAGGGACTCGAAGGAGGTCAAATCTGCTTTCGACGCCGAGAACACTTTAAGAGCGGCCGGATTCGAATTTATAATTCTCCC
>JAIEOS010000100.1 GCA_019750295.1 Bdellovibrionales bacterium
TTTTTTAGGTCGAGAATATGATACTTTCCCCTTTCTTAAAAAACGTCTTTGGCTCATCATCTCGTCCAACGGAACGAGTCACGGATCCCGTGGTGCCAGCAGCGCCCACCCCCGTAACGGCATTCGGAGACAGCGTTGCTCCGTCGCCCCAACTTGAGTTAGAGCCCCAAAAGCTTTTGATTTGCAGTTGTCGCGCTTTAATTTCGATGGTGTCTCAGGATGTGAATAAGTGGAAAGATATCTTTAATTTGATTTCCACCAATGCAACCTTCATCGATCGCACGGAGAAACTAAAAAGTCCCTTCCGCTTTCACGTTTCCGATGAATTGAGATTGCCCGATTTCACGGGAAAAACGGCGGATACTTACGAAAATATTTGTAATGCTCGCGTGCATCAGTTGATCGCTCATCAGGACAAAACTCAACAGCCTATGGTGATTTTGTACTCCGGCGGGATCGATTCCACTTTGATCATGGTTTCGCTTCTCAAAAACGTCCATAAGTCGGAGTTGAAAGATCGTTTTAAAATTTTATTAAACTTCCACAGCATTCGCGAAAATTCGAATTTTTATCGCAAACATATCTGTAAAAAATTTCGCTTTGAAACTACTGAAAATTTTGTGAATTACTTTGATCACAAGCATATCATGGTCGATGGTGAGCATAATGATCAGTTGTTTGGTTCTGACGTCTGTAAGTTATATTATCAGACCACCTCTTTTGAGGAGCTCTTAGCTCCATATAGCAAAGACCGGCTGCTGCATTTCTTTTTAAAAATGAAGTTTCGTCCAGCTGCGGCCAGTCTCTGGAGTGAGCTCTTGGACGATCATGTTAAATCAGCTCCCTGTGAGATCCGCCGAATGTTTGATTTTTTCTGGTGGCTCAATTTTATTTTTAAATGGCAATCGGTCTACTATCGAATTTTGTTGCGCACGAATTTCGATGAAATCACCATGAATAAAAACTTTTTAAAAAACAACTTTTTTCATTTTTATAACACTCCAGAGTTTCAACATTGGTCGATGGTGAATCCGGATAAAAAAATTGGCAAGAGTTGGTATTCCTACAAGATCGAAGCCAAGAAGGTGATCCTCGATTACGACGAGAATCAGGACTACTTCGATAATAAAATGAAGATCGGCAGTCTGGGCAACGTTTTTATATCTCGACGAACGGCTCAAGGCCTAACGACGGATTTTAAATTTTTGAATCGGGTCGCTCCACGCGACTTTTATGTCAAAGACAATGACTTTAACCGATAAAATCGATGGATTTGACCTGTCGGTTTAAAAGTTGGCTCCAATAATTTCGAATAAAAGTTTTACGCCGTCTCGCGATCTCTGGCATAAGATCATTCTTTTTGATTGGTATTTTCATCATGTATTGGATGTCGAAGTCGTACTGGGCCAATTCTAAAAGGCTCCAGCAGGCATAGGTGTAGTGAGACGAAGCCTCCGCGGTAAGATCACTCACCCATTCTTCGGCATCCCGCTGGGTGGCGTGTTCGGTCTTCCAATACAACTTTCCGTTATCCACGTACCAATCAAAGCCATATTGTTCAGCGTTGCGATCAAACTCACTGATAAATAGTGAGTTTTTCTCTCGATTAATCCCTAGACGATGCCATTTCCAATGATTGATCTCATTGGCAATCATCCACCGATTCGACTCTTTAAGTTCCTCGAAGGTCTCGGGTGGCAATCCGGCGATCATTCCCACTTGAATACCGACTTGTCGTTTCCAAAGGTCGTTATTGAGACGGGGAAGATAATCTTTGGCATGGGTGGCATTCCAGCCCTTTTTAATTAAATTGGCCGCTTGCTGATTAAAGGTTTCTAATCCGAAGTATACTCCGCGCAATCCTGATTCGAAGAGGACCGCCTCCGACTCGGGTCTTTTCGCTAAAAGATCCATCCGGCAATAACCCGCAAATTTGATTTTAAAAGGCAGTCTTTGAGTCATCTGCCAAAACTGCAGGTTGCGCTCTTCCGATGCATTAATGGTATCATCAAGCATCATGTAGCTCGTCACCTTCCACTTTTCGTAATTGCGGATCAGTTCTTGCTCGATGCACTCCATGGAGCGATTGAAGTCGTTCACCTTTTTCCCGATGTAAGGATAAGAGCAAAAGCGGCACGAGAAAACACAGCCTCTTCCCAATTCCAAAGGAAGGGATTCGTTTTCTTGAATGAAGTCGTTGTCGGACCATTCGAAGCTGCTATTTTCGATTTTAAAATGGGAGCGTTCGGGATTGGCATCGCTCTCTTGAATGACTGTGTTTCCTTGCACGGTGATTGTTTTGGGATGATCTTTATCCGTATACAGATGATCGCAAAGTTCGAGGAGAGTGTTTTCGCCGTGCCCGTAAAAGAGATAATCAAAAAGCATTTTGTTGCGGTACTTGCGAACTAAGTGATTTGTAAGTGGTCCCCCGGCAATGATCTTAACGTGGGGGTAGGTTCGCTTCACCCAATAAAGAACCGATTCAATTTTTTTAAGAACGATTCCAAGCTCTGACCCGTTGGACATAATTCCTAAGCCAACGACTTTCGTTTTCGGGGTAATGTATTTCGCAAGAGCTTCTTTAATGAGTTTTTCTGGAGCGTGCTGGACGTAATTAATCACCTGCGTTTGGTAGCCGTTTTTTCGTAAATACCAAGCCAATTGGTGCGTTCCGAAAGGTCGAAAATTTTTTTTGTGAGCATCAATGATGCCCGAAATAAATACTACATCCATTAAAGTGAGGTACCCCTGCCCATTGTATAGATCATATCCCCCAGAGGAGTAAAGGAGGATCCCTCTCATTTCTGCTTAATTTTTGAACATAATCGGGAGATTCAGGCTTTCGGCTTCGAAACCGAAATCAATATTCAGTTTTGGAAATTCGCACACTTTTGTATCTCAAAGGAAATCCAATTGAGAATAAGCTCCGGTCAAAAACACTTAATGTTTAATTAAAAAAAAAGCTTTCGCAAGACAAAGATTCTTAAAGCGTCTGTAATTATCAGATCCACTTCGAGTTAACTGAATGATTTCTCAATCAAATTGTCGACGATATTAATTCGCTTAATAGTTTTCATCGAGATGACTTATAACTTTCACGATTGAAAAATTTTTCGGACTCGCTTTACCTAGACTTAAGAAGGGCAAGATGGTCTTGCCTTTAAATGGGGGAGAGAGAGATGAGGAATTTATTATTAACTGCACTTTTAGTATTGAGTGCCACTGTTGCAAAGGCAGATGATATCGCGCTCGGTGTACCCGCCTACGGAGGTACGGGATGTCCACAGGGTTCGGTCGGTGTGACTTTAACGGAGGATCAAAAAGTTCTGAGTATTATTTTTGATCAGTTTGTGGCTCAAGCGGGAGCCGGTTCTGGTTTGTTCATTGACCGGAAGGCTTGCAACTTAGCGATACCGATTCATGTCCCCCAAGGCCTGAGCGTAAGTGTCGTAAAGATTGACTACCGAGGATACACTTACGTTCCTGCAGGAGCGCAAGCTCGATTTGATGTGGAGTATTTTCTTAAGAGTTTTAACAGTAATTCTAAGGGGCCGGCCGCCTCGCGCGTTTTTAACGGACCCTTGGATGATAACTATATTTTTACCAACAATCTTCTGGTCTCATCGACGGTTTGGTCGGCCTGCGGAGAAGATGTCAGTCTGCGTGT
>JAIEOS010000101.1 GCA_019750295.1 Bdellovibrionales bacterium
ATTTATACTGCGGCCTTGCTTGCGGAGATTCTTGAATCCATAGGTAAAAAAGAAGAGGCGCAAAAAGTGGCGAAAGAGGGCTTAGCGAAAGCCCCTCCGAGCGTCGACAAGGACTCTGGCACATTTGCTAAAATGGAGTATCTTAAAAAAATCGCAGGTTTCTAATTATCGTTCGGTCGGCGACGTCCCGTCGTCGACAACTAAATCTCTGCTGTCGCAGGAAAACTTTCGAGAAGGTTCACAGTGGAGAGCCTGTGCGATCTCAGGATGGGCAAAAATAATTCGATTGATCCGGTCAAGATTTGGCGGATGTATACCGCCGGTAGTATCGGCCGGGGATGTGCGCTGTTCTCGGCGCTGGGAATTACAAATATTTCCGAGGTAGGGTGTGATTACCCCGAGACGCTCGATATCGTTCCGCGGTGGATTCTCACGCAAGTAACTCGCCGCCATTCTTGATCCCCAGATATCGCTCATCGCTTCGCTCGCGGGGCTTCCAAATCCATGGTTACAAAAGCACTGGGAGCGTCGACGAATGGCCGACGTCTGAATCTGAATCAGTCGGTCACGCTCTGCCTGCGTTTGCTGAACGTCAGGCCGGATCGCGAGAGTGTCTTGTAAAATTCGTCGGGATAGATTTGACGTCTCTTGTTCAGAAAAAACACCTTCGTCAAAGCCCGAGTTTCTAAGGCACGACTGAATTTTTTGGAAGGGATGTCGACTCGGCGAAATGGCGGGGGCAATGACTTCGATATTTCCGTTCTCCACATGCTCTCGAAACTGAGTGTCGGTCGCCGTGGTCAGGTCGGAAGGATTGATATGGAATTGTCCCACCGTTGTTGCGCTTGTGAAAGTTCTCAGGGCTTGAGATCGTCGAATTCGGATGAGGGGTAAGCTGGTGATGCAGTGACTGAGAGCATGTCCCATTTCGTGGCCGATCACATATTGAAGGGCCGCATTCGGAAGATTCATCGCTCCGTTACAGATAGTCATCGAATGACTGACTCCATCATAGTGCGCATTAGGTCCGTAGGCGGGACAACTGACGTTTCGGCTCCCTGAATTGGCATCAAATTTTAATGTTCTTAAACGAGTGATTAAATTTTGTTCCTCCGGAGTCAGTTGGGAGTCGGTCTTACCCTGCCGCACTTCTTCGATAAATCGTGTGCGAATCTGTTCGACCATAGTCGTTACAAGTTGTTTGCGGGCGGCAGATGTTCTGCCTTCGGATCTCGAGTTAAAAAAGAAAGATCTCCAGTTATTGTCGTAAGTGGGGTTTCGAAAAAAAGTCCCGTCGGGAAGGTAAATCCATTGCTGATGGGCTCGTTGTTTAAGAATTTCGCAGGAGCGAGTGATTCCCTCGGCGGTACACGGGGGGCGTGGTCCCTGGGATTCTGCAGGGGGAGTGGCCAGAGCTATCGATAAGAGGGAGAGGAGTGCGCTGATCAATTTGATCCACCAATAAGTTCGCGAGTGGTTTTCCAAAGACTAAAGAATTTTTCTTGTAAAGGACCTGCGCCGCTAGCGCAAACTTTAGAAGTTTCTGGCCGTTTTTGAGAATCCAAACGATTTTCGATGTGGACCACTTGAACACAGAGAGCCAGCGGTCTACGGAAGGCCATCACGGTCTGCGAAAAATCTGTCTTGAGTTGGTTGTATTTCTGTGGAGAAAAAGTTTTGATGGCAACAATCTTGTCGTTGAACTTATATCCCATCGAATTATTTTCGTAAAATATCAGCGATTCCGGAGACCAGCCTTCAAGGCTGAGGGCAAGCTCAACCTTAGCGGATGGAGAAGGCTTGATCGGTGCAGATAAACTCAACCCCGAAAATAGAAGAAGGACAAAGAATTTCACCCTTTTATTTTACTCACTCGGCGAGCTTGCTCACAAGCCCAGCGAGGTCGAGTTTTTATTTCTTTGCGTCTGCAGCGTAGATATTTAAAAGCTCAAAGAGAGTGTCCACGGCCGCTAAGCTGGTAATATCCGAGTGATCATAGGGTGGGGAAACTTCTACGATATCGGCGCCGACCATATTGGGAATCCGCAAACCTCGAAGAATGGTTTGTGTTTCGTAAGTGGTGAGACCGCCAACGACGGGAGTGCCAGTTCCGGGAGCGTAAGCGGGGTCAAGGCAGTCGATATCGAAGGTAATGTAGGCAGGATCTTTTCCGATAATTTTATTAATTTTTTTCGCAATATTTTCCAGTGGAGCATTACGAATGTCGTTCACTGTGATCACGTTGACGCCGTGTTTTTTAACAAAGTCGAGATCGTCTTTTCCAGCCAGTGGTCCACGAATGCCCACTTGGCAAAGTTTTTTTCCATCAACTAATCCCTCTTCGATCGCGTGGCGCATGAAGGCCCCGTGATGGTATTCACAGCCCCAAGCCGCTGGGTAAGTATCTAAATGCGCATCAAAGTGAATCACTGCCAATGGCTTTTTATATTTCTTATTTAAAGCGCGCAGAATGGGAAGTGTGGTGGAGTGATCACCGCCGACCGAAATAAATTTTTTATCTTTCTTAAGAAGTTCTGAAAAATATTTTTCGATGATCTCATAAGTTTTCATCACATCGATGGGAACGATCGGGACGTCTCCCACATCTGCGACTTTGATTTTTTCGATATACGTCATCTGACGTTCCCAGTGATAGATGCGACCGAGGGCCGACATTTCTCTGATTTTTCCTGGGGCAAAGCGGGCGCCGGGGCGATAGGAAAGTGAGCCATCAAATGGGACGCCGACCAGTGCGATATCATAATCGGCCTTGATGGGAACATGAGGTAGTCTAAAGAAAGTTTTGATTCCTGCAAATCGAGGGAGGTCTCGCCCTGATACTGGTTTGTATTCCATCTTCGCTCCTGCGTTATTAGGTGTCCGGCCAAAAAAGGTGGCATCCCTCTTTTTGGTCCGATGAAGTGGCTTGCTCACTTCTCAAATCCGAATTAAGTTTACGCTCACTCTATGGGGAAGTCCGTAAAAAAAACAAACAGCCGAGAGCGTAAAACTCCCGTTTTACCCGAGTCTAAAAAACTCGCTCAGGTCCTTGTGGATTGGTATGCCCATAACCATCGGGATTTGCCGTGGCGAAAAAGTCGTGATCCCTATAGGATCTGGATTTCGGAGGTCATGTTGCAACAGACGACCTCGCAGGCCGTGATTCCCTATTATCACCGCTTTATGGAAAAATTCCCAACCGTCGACCAATTAGCGGATGCTCCGCTGCCTCAAGTTTTAGAGGCGTGGGCGGGCTTAGGTTATTACTCGCGCGCGCGAAATCTTCATAAAGCCGCGCAGCTTTTATCTCAAAATGGTTTTCCCAAGACGTACTCCGAATTGATCGAGCTTCCTGGCTTTGGCCCTTACACGGCCCGCGCGGTGAGCAGTTTGGCTTTTGATGAGGCTGTGGGAGTGCTAGACGGAAATGTCATTCGCACTCTCAGTCGATATCTCGGGGAAAAGATCGAGTGGTGGACCACGGCGGGGAGAGATCGCTTGCAAACCGCGGCCGATGAATTGGCTCAGGCGAACAACAGCCATAACGTCAATCAGGCGATGATGGAGATGGGTGCAACAATGTGCACACCCAAAAGTCCCAGTTGCTTTCTTTGCCCATGGAATAAAGGGTGTGAAGCCCGTCGGCAAGGTCTACAAGATCAACTGCCTTTAAGAAAAGAAAAAAAAGAGGGGCTCCGACTTTTGTGGACTCCTTCGATCTTCGTAAAGGATAGAAAAATCGCTCTCGCGGAAAACAACTACGCTCCTTTTTTAAAGAAGGCGAAGATCTTCCCGGGTAAGGTCGAGGTGATCAAAGACAAACCCAAAAGCTTCACTTACAAACACAGCATCACGAAGTATGAAATCTTTATTCAGCTTCCTGAAACGTTGCCGACGAAAGTCGAGGCGTCGTCGGACGTGGAGTGGATCGCCCTTAAGGACGTCAAGAAGACAGCTCCCTATAACCTTGTTTTAAAAGCTCTCAACCATTTGAAACTCTTAAATAATAACTAAACCAAATCTG
>JAIEOS010000102.1 GCA_019750295.1 Bdellovibrionales bacterium
CTAAAGTAATTTTTGGGAAGCTCGAGGGGAAGTGTGAGGGCTTCTAAGAGAATGTCTCCACACATTTCGAGAGCTTCGTAAATCTTCGAAAATGTGGGGCCGTAGTCGGGAATTTCCGTTGGCCAAATATTTTTAGGATAAAGGTTCTGATACTTATGATTTTCGGGAAGGTTGCGGCCGACATGCCAAAACTCTTTAAGATCAGCGACTTTGCTATCTTTGGCATGTTCGGTTCCGAAGGGAGTATAACCTCGCTGAAAACCATTATCGTAGAGCGCGTATTTCTTTTTAGTTTCCACGGGGAGGGCAAAAAACTGTTCGCTCAATGCATAGGCCTTTTTAAGGAGATCTGCCGAAATAGGGTGATCGACCAGCGTGATGAACCCGTATTCTTTAAGTCCACGGTAAAGATCTTGGATAAATTTTGATTTTTCTTCGGCCGAACCAGAAATGTATGCGGCTAGACTGAGTTCAGGTACTTCTCTCATAAATCCCCCTCGAAGAGTTGTGCCCAAATCAATAGCATTAACCCACTTCCGGCGCTAGGTGGATTTTTGAGGTGACCTCCTCGCAGCAAAAAATTGTAAATGAATGGGAGTTTTCGAGAATAAAATTCCCATTATTCAATAAGCACCCTATCCTAAATACATGAAATTCACCTTACTGCCTGTTTCATCACCTCTTGAAAACCGCACTTTTTCCGTGAAGGATTTAGTGATCGATAGCCAGGTTCTTAAAAGTAACCCGCTGAAGGACCCTGCCAAGAGACACAATTACATTTTAGTTCCCAACGATAAAAAACCTCTCCCTGTCGTGGTTCATCTTTCGGGATATTTTGGCAATGGAACTCAAGCGACCAATATCAAATGCTTAGAGGAAAATTTTCCGCAAATGATCCAAAGGCTTACGGAAGAGAAAAAAATTCCGCGAGCTCTCCATTGCTTCGTCGATGCTATGACCGCGGTCGGGGGATCGCAGTTTATTAATAGTAGTGGCTGCGGCAGGTATAGTGATTATATTCAAACTGAACTCGTGACCGCTTTAAAAAAGACTTTCAAAACTACAGAGGAGTGGACTGTGGCGGGCGCTTCCAGCGGTGGCTACGGAGCTCTTCACCACATCAGTCTGGCGAAAACAGCATTTACCAAGGCCGTGGTTGTGGCACCCGACAGTTTTTTTGAAACTTCGCTGCTTCCCGATTTTTACAAAACAGCCCCTTGGTTAGAAAATTTGACGACAGTGAAAGAGCTCCTCATCGCCATCCAAAGCGGAGAGCTCAAGAAAAACAAGAACTACTTTTACATTTTGAATGCCGCCGCAATGGCGATGAATTACGCGCCAGTAAAGGGCGGAAAGATTTCTTACCCGATCCATGTCAAAAGCGGTGAGCTCATCCCCAAGACATGGCAAGATTACCAAAAAAAAGATCCCATTCAATTTTTAAGAGAGAGAAATCAGCATCTCAAAGGAAAATACATTCGTCTTGCCGTAGGCCAACATGACGACTTCGCTTTGTACTTTGGCGCCCGAAAAATAAAACAGATTCTCGAGTTAGAGGCCCACCTCGACTACACGGAATTTCAGGGGGGCCACAATCATCTCAATAGCCAAGTGGCCCATCTACTAGGGAAGTAAGGGGCTCTTCGCATCGAGAGTTCTCCCCACCTTTTATTTGATGGCGATGTTTCTTTGGTCGTCGATGGTGGCTAGGGTCCGACCTTTTGTGGCGGCGGCCATAAAACGCTTACCACCATTGGTGAGGGACACTTCGATGCGGTCAATGCCGTCACACATGTCTGACGAAAAACCGAGCTCCTTGGTATCTTCCGTATAGACGCGTTTGGAATCATAATACGCCTTTTGAGCCGCATGGAGATGGGCAAGGCAAGCCTTCATCTTCGTTGTCGAACTGAGTTTTTTAGAAGGAGCGGCAAAAGCCGTGGCTGAAATTAAAACAGCGAGACCAAGCATCAGACTTTTCATAATACCTCCGTGTATTAGTGACTCTTTGGGGGAGAAAGCGGTTAAATTCCGCCGGCTCCACCTTCTCCACGGGAATCGAAAGCAGCTTCGAGAATCCCTTGGTCATTGAGAAAGATTCCATTCACTTTCCCTGTGGACCCATTATCAACTTTATGGCCTATTTTCTCTAGGCCTTTTTTAGTATCCGCTGGAAAATTATTATAATCCAGAAAAAGTATATTTGGCGCAAATTGTTGATGAACCCGGGGGGCTTGCATGGCGCGATCAATATCTAACTTGCTCACCAATACGCGGTACCAGGTTTGAAAGACAGAAGTAATGATGGTCGGTCCACCAGAGGCTCCAACCCCCATGACGGTTTTGTTATCTTTTGTGATAATTGTTGGGCTCATTGAACTTAACGGGCGTTTGCCGGCCTGAACTAAGTTGGCGCGACCTTGAACTAATCCAAACATGTTGGGCCGACCAAGAACAGTGGTAAAGTCGTCCATCTCGTTATTCATAGCGATGCCGTATTTATTCGAAACCACGCGAGAGCCATAATTGCCGTTGAGGGTGGAGGTCAGCACTACTGTATTTCCGTCGGCATCCATCACGGTAAAGTTTGTGGTTTCCTTACTTTCCTTGGGCTCATTTTGATCATCCAACGGGGCTAAAGATAAAACTTTATTATTTTTAATCTTAGCACCTAAAGGTTTTAGATAATCATCACCAGTCAGCATGCTAATTGGATTCTGAGTAAACTCAGGGTCGCCCAACTGAGTGCGGCCTCGGAAAGCGACTTTAAACATTTCTCCGATGAGATGATATTCTTCTACAGAGAGCGGCACTTGCTTATCCATCTGTAACTGTTGCATCAGGGTGATTAGAGAAGAAGTCACCACACCACTGCTGGAGGGTGGTGGCATCATGTAAACGGAGTACCCATTGTAATCTTTTTGTAAGGGATTGAGCCAACGCGTTTTATAGTTTTTGAGATCGCTCATGGCGAGAACGCCCTTGCCTTTAATCGTTTGCTCGATGTCCTTACCGATCTCGCCTTCGTAAAAGGCTTTAGGGCCTTTATCTCGTAGAAGTTTAAGGGCATTGCCTAATTGCGGCTGCTTTAGAATTTCACCCGGCTTGTAAGAATCACCGTTGCTCTTAAAAAAATACTTAAGACCGGCAGGATTAAAATCCTTCTTAGAGCCGTTCGTCAATTTGACCCATTCACCACTCACCGGGAAGCCTTCATTCGCTAAGCGAATCGCTTCTTCGAAAAGCTGAGACCACTTGAGTTTTCCGTATTTCCTATGCATTTCGAAAAGTCCCGCAGCGATTCCCGGAACGCCAATCGCCAACGGACCAATGATCGGAGCCTTGTCATCTTTGTCTTTGTAAAATGTTTGATGGGTCATGATCGGAGCGACTTCTCTAAAGTCCAAAGCTTCGGGGGTGGCATTGCCCATACGAATCATGGCGAAAGCGCCTCCGCCGAGAGAGGCGTAGTAGGGACTCGTCACCCCCAATGCGAGCTGCACCGCCACCGCGATATCCACAACATTTCCGCCTTTAGCTGCAATCTTTTGCCCGACGTCCACGCCGCGCTCGGTGGGGGCTGCGATCATCACTCGGTGGCCCTGGGAGGGAATAGCCCCTGCACAAATCTGAAAAAGAAGAAGAAAAATAGCGATCGCAAACTGTGGGAATTGTTTCATGGATACCTCTAAATTTGAATTCAAGCACATTAGATCGATTAGAGTAGAAAATCAATTCACTGCGGTCCAAAAACCTTGTCGAATTGGGGTCGATTTGGTATCCCCGCAGGATGCAATCTTTTCAGTTCGAGAATTTTACAAACCCCTACATTCCCATGATGGCGGAGTTTGGGCCCTATATTGTCGACGAGACCTTGGCTCTTAAAAATCACGGTCAATGGCGGACAGGTCCTCATCGGACCTATGAGCATCTCGATGTGGAGATTGGCACCGGAAATGGGTTTCATTTGAGTCATCGTGCAAAAACGTTTTCGGACCGTGCAATTGTAGGTTTCGAAATTAAATTTAAAAC
>JAIEOS010000103.1 GCA_019750295.1 Bdellovibrionales bacterium
CTGAATGCAAGAGTCCCGTTAGAGACTCCTGAATCAACAAGTTCCAGACGCGCGCCTGGATTATTCGTGCCTATCCCAACATTCCCATTCGCAAGAATGGTCATACGATCAGAACCATTAGTAGTTGCAGCTAAAACATCAGCGGAAGGGGAGTACCAGCCTGTATTTGGATCTCCGGCAAAGCTATAGGTCGGATTTGTCGCTGAACCAGCGGCTGTCGTAATTAAAGGTCCTCTAGTGGTGGGGGACTGAAGGCCCACTGTATTAAATTCAAAAGTTTGAGATCCACCGGAAGCGACACCGATGGCATTGGAATTGGAGTTGTAAAAACCAGTATCGGCTTCTGTGGTAAAACTTATGCTCGGAGCAGCGGCGGTGCCGGTATTGGCGTTCACACTCGTCGCCTGACTTGCCGCCGACCAGCTTAAACCCCCAGAGCCATTGGTAGTGAGCACAGTTCCATTTAATCCATCGACATTGGGTAAAGTCCAAGTGATGTTCGAGGCTACTGTCGCTGGAGAGCGAAGGGCGACGTAATTTGACGAATCACTATCTGCAAATCGCACTTCATTTTGCGCATTTAATGTAAGAGGACCGGTCATCGTATCGCCTGATTTTGCGAGTTTTTCGCTATCAAGTTCATTAAGGGCGGCTTGCACTGTCACTGCGGCAATGTTTCCTGAAGCAGAGTTTGTGATTTGCGTCGCTGTGTAATCCCCAGCTGTCGCAACGACCGCACCAGTTCGGGTAAACACACTCACCACAGCGTTGTTGTCTGATCCGCACTCCCATTGTTCGAGAGCATTATTCCATTTTAAAGTATCCAGGTTTGTGCAATTTGTATTATTGGGTTTGTATTTAAAATATTTGGAGCCGCCGTTTATAATTTTATCTATACTTACCGTATCAATCTTGGCATCTGTTACTGCACCATCATTAATTTTTGCGGTGGTAACGTTGGCATCTAAAATCTTTAAAGTTGTGATCGCGTTATCGGCAATATCAATTGTCGCAATTGTGCCGTCATTAATATGCGTTGAAGTGATTCCAGCCGTGGCTACTCCAAGAGTAGCAGGCCCTGATGTGGCTCCGCCGGTCAGACCACTTCCGGCAATGACCTCGGTAATATCCCCATTATTTCCGGCCACCCAACTAAGCACGCCAGAACCATTGGTCGAGAGAAAGGCTCCGCTCGCTCCATCGACATTCGGTAATGTCCAAGTGATGTTCGAGGTGACAGAGGCCGGTGAGCGAAGCGCCAGATAATTTGACGAATCACTGTCTGCAAAACGCATCTCGTTTTGCGCATTTAATGTAATCGCCGCGGTGGAGGTGACCGCCGCGTTTGTAGTCAAGGTGCTATTTAAGATGAGCGCCCCACTCATGGTGTCTCCGGCTTTTGAGACTTTTTCGGTATCTAATTCATTGATCGCCGCTTGAGCCGTGACGGCAGATATATTACCAGCCGCAGTATTTGTGATCTGAGTCGCGGTGTAATCTCCAGCCGTCGCAACGATCGCACCGGTTCGGGTAAAGACGCTCGAGACAGCATCCGTATTTGTATCAATATCATTATCGCAATTCCAGCGTAAATCGGCGGTGGACCATTTAAGAACTTGATTGTTTGTGCACACAATTCCGTTAGGAGCATAGGTAAAGTAATTGCCGCTGGAACTTAGGAGTTTTTCAACACCCATCGAAGTGATTTTTGCATTTGTCACGGCACCATTTAAAATTTTGCCGGTGGTCACGGCGTCATCTGCCAAATCCAAAGTGGCTATAGTTCCATCAAGAATTTTGCTGGTGGTTACCGCATCACCGGAGAGTTGAGTTGCGGTAATGCCACTGGTTTTAACAAAAATTTGGTTTGATCCGTTCATGCCAATTGTCGAATCATCATATAAAAGAGAAAGAGAAATAGCGCCGCTTGTGGCCCCGCCAGAGAGTGGAAAAGTGGTATTCACCGCCGTCACATCACCACCGGCATTGTTATCATCGCCGCAAATCCAACCCATCGGAAGTGCCGCGCTCCACTTCAGAGTTTGTCCAACGGTACACGCCGTTGCGGCAGGCTCATAAGTTAAATACTCCGCCGGGCCAGAAACAATTTTTGTAGGACTTACGGTATTAATTTTCTGCGAAGTCACACTAGAGTCTGCAAGATCGGCTGTCGCTATTGTGCCGTCCAATATCTTTCCCGTGGTCACGGCATCCGCATTGATCTTTGCGGTGGTTACGCCTAAATCTTTAAGCTGTAGCTGGTTAGAGCCGTTGATTTCAGTACTTGAGTTATCAGTCACAATAGTAATGGTCGCGGCCCCTGTGGCGACCCCGCCACTTAAACCACTTCCCGCATTCGTATTCACTGCTGTGATGTCGCCAATCGTTCCCGCCGTAGCAGCGTCTAAAACTTCAAGAGCAGAGCTCCCGTTCCACCACATGAGCTTTCCGGTGTCGCTATTGTACCAAGTGGCTCCGGCATTGGCCACCGTCAATGGGCTTGCGATAAGTGTGGCCTGTTGGGCATTAGTGTATTTGCCAATAGTGATTGTTTTTTGCGAAGACATTGTAATGTGGCCGCTTCCTAAGAAATCAAAACCACCCATCGTAATACTTCCACCCATTGTGCCACCGGCAAGTGGAAGCTTGGTGGTGTCAGTCCCCGTGGGAATAACTCCTAAAGGAAGTGTGCCTGAGGTTATTTTTGCTGCATCAATGCCGCTTGCGAGCATGGAATTAGTCACGCCACCTGCGGCAATGGCGATGGTTCCACTAGTGGTGATCGTTCCGCCACTTAAGCCACTTCCGGCAATGATGCTGGTGACGGTCCCTGTACCGGCCCCACCTCCGCCGATGACTTGTACACTCGTACCATCATAAAATTTCACTTGATTTGTAGTGGAGTCAAACCACGTCGCGCCTGCGGCGGGAGCCACGGGGTCAGCGGCAAAGCTTGGAAGATTAGCTCCATTAGCTCCTACGGGCATGTAGTTGGGACTTGTTCCTGAAATCAAAGCCAAAAGACTGGTGTAGTTGGTTCCGCCGAGTAAATTTTCAAGATTACTTTGCGTGAGATTTTGTAGAGCATTAACCTGCACAAAATTATTTGGAGTTAAACCCTGAAGACTATTGGCGTACCAAGCAAATGGAGTGGATTGCATGTGGAAATCTTGCGCCAAAGTAACAAGTCCACCACCATCGTTATAACTAATGCGCATTTTTCGCGTATGCCCAGAAAGAGCGTTGTAACTTGTGCCCGAAGAACAGGTGGTAATACCGGTAAAATTTTGACCATTTTTAAAAATATCTAACAAAGCTGATGTGTCCTCGAAGTTAGTCCCACTTCTGATCCCTGCACCGATATTCAAACTAAATACTCCGGTAGAAGCGAGCATGTTGATCGAGTGTTGTTCTTCATACATGACGCAATCATTGACCGGCGATAAAATTTGAATTGTAAAAACCACGGGATTTGCTTCTAGAGGAATGCCCCCAGTTTTCATGATCTGCCCTTGATAAACGAAACTGGATGGGACTTGTGCTAAAGACTTGGCAGTAAAAATAAACCACGACACCACAATAAGAATGGAACATTTCAAAATGTGAGTGTTATGCCTAATCATGATATAGATATATCGGTAGAAACCTTAATATATTGAACACTCTTTACATAATTTGGATGAGCTATCGCCTCAATATAAGACGAAAGTGAGAAGCCATTTACGACGAAGGACTAGATCTATTAGAATTCACAGGTCCATGCGGTAAAGATTACTGATAGTACCCCTAAAAATAATATTTTAGTGGATCGCGCTGGGATCAGATCTCAAAGTGACACCCGTTTCTTCGATCAGTGGTTTATCAATCCTTTTGCCACTAGACCCTGACACGAGATCAGGCCCGGCTAGTGTTGGGGAGTGACTTGCACCAAGGGTATCAAACAAAATCGCCTTTTGATCAAAGCTTCTTATGAATTCGACGTTTACAATCTGGCTATGACCAGCAACTTTAAGAGCTTTGACTCCGTCACGGTGTGAGCGGATTTTGCACACAGAAAGACCTTCGGAGTTCGTGTTTGTGCAAATGAGACTATTGATTCCCATTTGAATATTTTGATCAAAAGCCACAGGCCTATTTGAGATGGGATGCCCTGAGTGATCTAGGATTTTAAGAGTCAGGGTCAACTCTGAAAAGCCATCGGCGATAGCTGTAGTCGATGAAACAACATTGATTTGAGGTAAAGAGGGGTTAGTTCTACCTCCACCGTTAACGAAATCAGTAACGATTTTGGTACAAGAAGTAATTCCCAAGAAGAGGCAAAGCAAAAGTATTCTGCAAAGACCGTGTCCCATTTTTGCCTTATCGGAGAAATAGAGAATATATTGAAACAAAAAAATAATTAGCCAATAGTGATTTTAATATCTAAAAAACGGCAGATGTAAAAGAGCATGGGTAGGCTAGGGTAACGTCGCGACTGCTCGATTGTTTTTAGGGTACTTAGGCCAATATTGAGTTGTTCTGCAAGTTCTTCCTGAGAAAGGTTCAAACGTTCGCGTTTTTTCTGAATTTTTCGAGCAATACCTCGCAACTGTTTATCTGCATCAATTTGAAATCTTTGGGGAATTCCCTCAAGTCTTTTGCTGACCATAATCATAATGGCAACATGAGGTTACTAATAGTAACAGCGACTATTAGTAACCTTTTTTACAGGACTAATAAATGCTCGAAAGAATGTTAATAAATCAAAAATGTTTGTGGTTGAATTTGCCTTGAGTGAGTGAAAGACGGTGGAATATCTCACTAGGGTCAGATCTATAAACGCGCCCCATATGTGACAAATGGTGTAAGTGAACCGCTTTTTTTTTATTCGAGGTCTTAGAGCGTCCATCCGAGTTGAAGCAACGCGTCTTTTATGGGCAGGCCAGCTTCAAGTCTCAGATTTTAATAAAATCCCAATATGGGATTTTGACGCAGAGCTTGGATCTCGGGTAGGTTGCTTTTGAAATGCAAACTCCACTGAACGCATCAGAAGAAAATCTCGAACGTCTTAACGGAATTGTTGAGCGAGTGACCTTTCATAATCCAGAGAATGGATGGACTGTACTTAAAGTGTCTTCGTTTCGCGATCCCGGTCGAATGATTACTGTGTTAATTCATCAGGTGAAGGTCTTTGCAGGATCGACAATGGAGTTTTTGGGATCATACAATTATCATCCAAAATATGGAGAGCAGTTCAAGGCTGTTCGAGCCGTGGAGAAAAAACCGGCGTCGGCAGCGGCTCTTGAAAAGTATCTTGGGTCTGGTCTTATTCGTGGCGTAGGTCCCGCAACCGCTAAGAGAATCGTCGGTCACTTTAAAGACCGGACTTTGGAAGTTTTTGAGGACGACATTGACGAGTTAATGAGAGTTCCAGGAATTGCCGAGAAAAAACTTGAACAGATAAAAACCTCATGGGCAGAGCATAGAGCTATCCGTGATGTTATGATTTTCTTACAGGGCTACGGTATCAGTACGCTTTTTGCTACAAAAATTTACAAAACTTATGGTGATCAGGCGATACGAATTGTTTCGGAGAATCCTTATCGGTTGGCACACGATATTTACGGCATTGGTTTTTTTTCTGCTGACAAAATTGCATTGGCAATGGGATTTGAAAGAACCGGAGAGCTTCGGATCGAGGCGGGCATTAAACATGTGCTGGCGGGGAGTCGCGACGAGGGTCATTGCTATTTGACGGAGGCACAGATTTTCAGTGGTTCGGTAGAGCTTTTGCGTGAAAAAATAGAAATCGAAAGAATTCAGGGCGTTCTGAACAAACTGCACCACACCGATCAAATAAAAAAAAGACGGTTACCGAGCATCGGCGAAGTCTCGTCAGACTGTCACTATTCTAAGGGCTTATATTTTGACGAAATGACGACAGCTCATCTTATCAGACATTTTTTAGCCTCGAAAACCACTATCGATCCGCAGCGGATTGATGCTTGGGTTTCAAGATACTGTGAAAAACACGAAATTAAATTAAGCGACGAGCAAAGAGCGGCTGTTTCTGAAATACCAAAATACTCTTTTTCAATTCTGACGGGTGGCCCCGGTTGTGGAAAAACAACATGCACGAAAGTTTTAGTGGCACTTCTTAAGGCCATGAAGAAAGAAGTGATTCTTGCGGCGCCCACTGGCCGAGCCGCCCAACGGATGACCGAAGTGATAGGCTTTGAATCTAAAACGATTCATCGCTTGCTGGAATGGGCACCGGATAAAGGCGGATTTAAGAAAACTGAGGAAAATCCCCTATCGGTTGATTTTTTAATTGTAGATGAGACTTCGATGTTAGACATCAGTCTCGCGTCAAGTCTTCTCAAAGCAGTTCCCAGTGAGGCGCAGATTTTATTTATCGGTGACCCCGATCAACTCCCTGCCGTAGGGGCAGGTGACGTTCTGGCCGATCTTTTGAGGGCAGAGAATGTTCCTCGATTCCGTTTGACGAAAGTATTTCGCCAGGCTCAAGCATCCTCTATTATTCGCTTCGCCCATGAAATTAACGCCGGTCAGATTCCAAAAATAATTTCTCCGCTGGCTCATTCTAAAGCTTTTACTGAAGGGCATGATTGCTTATTCGTCGATGCGGACGAGGCTACTCAAGATCAGATTACTTTTTTAAGGAGAACTAAATTCGCAATTGAGAAAACCCTCGACCAGAACGAAAAGCATCTGCTTAAGTCCGGTGACGCTTGGATAGGTCGGTTGCAAAAAACATCCAGTGGCTTAGAGGTGGATTCGCTTTACCGGCCCGAAAACGTGAATGAACAAAGTGTGCGCGAGTCTGTACTTGTGATTCCAGAAAAATTTAAACATGTCGATTTGGTAAAATTGGCGCAGGCCGAAAAAGAGCATTTGGAACTTATGGAAATTTTAAAATCGTTTCATCCCTGGTCTTCGCTGCACTATGGACTGAGTGCCGCTCAGACGGTGATTAGGCTTTATACGAAAACTATTCCGGAGTGGTTTGGAGGTCGGGCAGAAATTCAGGTGCTCACTCCCCAGGTGCGCGGCAGTGTCGGCTCCCTGAGTCTTAATGAAGCTTTACAGGCCGCGAACAATCCTGAAGCTCCGGGAAAATGTCAGGTTCAGTTTGGCGGTCGCATTTTGCGTGAAGGTGATCGCGTCATTCAGACACGGAACAATTACGATCTCGGGGTTTTTAATGGCGACATCGGCGTGATTACTAAAGTTGATGCGGAAGAAGTGGGTTGCGAGGTACTTTTCGGCGGTGGTGACCAGCGGCGGATTCAATATGAAAAAGATAACTTGGGAGAGTTGTCTTTAGCTTACGCCGTCACAATTCACAAGAGCCAAGGGTCGGAATTTCAAGTGGTAATAATTCCCGTTTTAGGCCAACATTTTAATATGCTATTTCGCAATTTGATTTACACCGGACTTACGAGAGCCAAAAAGCTGGCTATATTTGTCGGCTCAAGAAAGGCGTTTGCTATGGCCGTAGGCCAAATTGATAATCGCCAACGGCAAACAGCTCTTACCGAGCTCTTATCTAAGAGCCCATAGTTGTTTTATTAAAAACGAATTATTTATAAAATTAAGTGGCGAGGGTAGATAAAAAAATTGACTGGAGCGACAGCCATGCCATCCGAGACGTGGTAGAAAAACTACGACAGATTAGCGAGCGGTTTTTCCGAGAATGGGGACCAGATATATGGAAAGTAGGGGCTAGCCAACATTCACAAGTGCTCTAATACTATTTAAAAATATACAGTTTAAAATATAATGAAATTTTCATCAGCTTTTGATATTTATTCTGTGTTCACAATGTAAAATCTTCAGTTTATCTTGCAAACTCGATTTGTTTAATATCATATTACATTTCGTAACGTATTATATGGTTGCGATGGACCGGCCAAGTACCTTGATTTCAGGGGGATAATAAGGAGAGGAACTATAAGAAACAGCTTATTGTTCCATCGATGGACCACCAAATTGTCGCAAGCATGTGTCCCGTAATTAAGAGATTCAACAGTTTAGCCTTCTTTAGTAGTGAACCTGTCTTTTATAATCGGTCCATTTATAGACCACTTATTGAAGTTTTTGCTTTGGAAACTAATATTTCAACCTTACGAGTTGGCATTAGAGTTGCTCTAACGAACGGATGATAACATGGAGCCTTGTTTGAAATATAAAATTTTAATCGCTGATGACAACATATTAACACTAGAGACATTCAAGTACCAACTCCGTAATTATACGAACGTTGAACCATTGTTTATAAATTCAGCTAAAGAGTCTTGGCAGGCTGTTAAATCAGATCCATACGGATTCGCAGCAGTCGTCCTAGATTTTCATTTTGAGGAAGAAAATATCAATGGTGCTGAATTGGCAATTCAAATGTTTCAGAAGAATCCTAAGTTACCAATTATAATATGTACAGGTGACGAATCATCCGCACCTGCAATCATAAGCCTACGAGCGAGAGTTAAAGATTTTGTCGCTAAAGATGATATAGACGGCTTTACCCGAGCTTTAGACAAGTGTTTATTGGAGTACGATGAATTGATACGGGGGATTGGTGATTCTAACTTATCAGTAAAAAACAGACTGCAAGAAAATGAGCAATTTATGAGTAGCCTAGGGATTATTGGCAGATCAGAGAGCATGAGGCAAGTTTGCGAAGTCATTGACCGAGTAAAGGACGACAAAGCGACTGTTTTGGTTAGAGGTGAGTCTGGTACAGGCAAAGAGGTTGTTGCCCGTGCTCTGCACTACAGCTCTTGTCGTAAAAGCAATTCGTTTATCGCAATTAATTGCGCCGCCATTCCAGCGGCACTTCTTGAGAGTGCATTATTTGGACATGAAAAAGGTTCTTTTACTGGAGCTGATAGTCGGAGAATTGGATTCTTCGAGCAAGCCCATAAAGGAACTCTTTTTTTAGATGAAATTGCAGAGTTGCCTTTTGACCTTCAAGCAAAGTTACTAAGAGCTATAGAGGATGAAACGTTTTACTCAGTAGGTGGCAAAAGCGAGATAAAGGTTGATGTTCGAATTATTGCAGCCACTAATGTTGATCTTAAGAAGGCTATTCAGGAGAAGAAGTTTAGGGAAGATCTCTACTATCGTTTACACGTAGTGCCGCTAGAACTTCCTCCGCTTCGAGATAGACCGGAAGACATTGAGCCTTTAGTTTCCTGCTTCCAAAAAAAATACCGAGGAAAGACTGAGAAGAGAATTCTTTACAGAACTTTAGAAAATTTAAAATCTTATGATTGGCCAGGTAACGTGAGGGAATTAGAGAATATTGTGGAAAGCATGTTTGTTCTCTCTCGCACGGATGAAATAGGTCCAGAAAATCTCCCCAGCTATCTTCTAAGTAGTATTCGCGAACCATCATCAGATTTTACAGTTTCCTATGATGTCGATTACCCAACTTTTAAGCGCGAAGCACTGAGCTATTTACAGCAAAAGGAAAATGACTTCTTAATTACAAAAATGGGCCAAATTCGTTCGTTACGGAAGGCAGCAGACTTTTTGAAAATACCTAAGACCACTTTGCTTAGGAAACTGAGCGCGCTTGGCTATGAAGGTGCAGACGAACTGATTAATAAGGAATCGTTGTAATGGCCAAGTCGATACTTAACTCAATAATGAAGCGTTTGGTAGGATCACTTGGTGGGCAAAAATTTTTGCACATTCAGCTAGATATTACAAATAGCTGTAATCTGTCTTGTTCACATTGTTATCACAAAAACCACAACAATCGTGGGGCGATCAAATATGACGATTGGATTATTATTCTCAATGAGTATGAATCGCTATGTAACAAACTTTATTTAGATCCGGTCGTTACTTTTTGCGGAGGAGAGCCATTAGCATCAATGCTACTGTCGCCCTTAATTGAAAATGTAAATAGTCGCTGGCCTGGGGTTGCGATAAATATTCTTTCTAATGGAGTTCTTGTGACTCCAGCGGTTGCCAAGAGATTCAAAGAATTCAACATAACTTTTCAGATTTCAATTGATGGTCCAAATGCATCCGAGCATGATTATTTTCGAGGTCGAGGAAACTTCGAAAAAGCAATCGGGGGTGTCCATACACTGCGTGAAAACAATATATCCACACTACTCCTTGCAATACTGTCTCGAAGGACTTCACGTAATATTAGTGAGTTTTTTGCTTTAGCAAAAGAATTAAATGTTAATGCAATGAATTTCACTCGCTTTATTCCATTAGGCTTTGGATCAGGCCTTGAGAGTTCTGGGGCAGATTCCGCATTAACAGGACATGATTTGCGAATAGCATTAACTAAGGTACTGGAGTATTCAAAAAACTACGGTGTTCGCACAAATACCAATCAGCCACTTTATCACTTACTTGATTCAAAGTTGGGTGCGGGATCAAAATTTGGTTTTCAGGGTTTGGTTGTCGATTATCGAGGTAATCTTAAGGTGTCCAGCCGTGCTGATCATGTATTAGGGAATATCCTCTCGGACGGCCTTGAAAACCTATTTTTAGAGTCTCCTTTAATGAAGTCGCTACGAAGAGGCGAAATTGAAACTTGTGGAAAATGCGAGTTCTATCGCCGGTGTGGTGGTGATCGCAATTCAAGTTACGCGACTTCTGGATCATTTCTTAAGGAAGATCCTGGATGCTGGATTATTACAAATAAAAACAGAGCGGAGGCTTAAGATGTATTATTTAAAAAGGTTTTTGTTGGTTGTTTGTTCATTAATGCCGATTCGATCAATTGCTTTTGCCGTTAATTTTGCAAGCAATGTTGAGATTCCAAAAGTGAGTAAAATGGAATTAAGTGCAGAATTTTTTCGCCGATTGGATCAGGGTTTATTGCCAGATAAATACTTCCAGTATTTTGAAGAAAACGGTATCGCTTCTTCCGATGGGCTAAGGGCAACGTCGAATTCAAAAATCCTTTCTAATGCATTGAAGAGGTTTGAGAAAGACATGCTAGATTCAGCTTTAATTCTGTCAGCAACTAGCAGTGTCATTACGGAGTAAAAAATGAGGTCTATCTTTGGGTTTTCTTGTGCTGTCTTATTATGCTCATGCATAACCGCCACCAAAACCGATACCTCTATAAAAGTGGGAGTGCCTTCTGAATGGGGGGAACTGATTCCTGCTTTACAACATTCAGCCTACGCTGATGCGATTCTATCAAATGAGTACGAAACCCTGGTTAGGATTGGGGCAGGTGGCTTAGTTGAGCCGCTTTTAGCTAAAAGCTGGACTATAAAAGAGCATTATACCGTATTTGAGTTTAAGATAGACTCTAAGAAGAAATTTTCAAATGGTAAGCCTTTAACATCTTACGATTTCAAAAAATCGTGGGAATCTGCGCTTTCAGTTATCCCGAAGTCAGCTAACAATAGCCTCAGAGATGTCCTTTATAAAGTTGCCGGGTTCGATGAGTTTGATAAAACTGGATCATTGCAAGGTTTACGAACTCCAGACGAAACGACTCTGATTATTGAATTTAAGCGTCCATTTCGCACTGCTTTGGTTTATTTGGCAGGAGCTAGGATGGCGGCATATATAAAAGAAAAAGAGGAATACCTGGGGACCGGACCTTATGTATTGTTTAGCCAGTCCTATGGAAAAGCCGAATATATTCGCAATCAGTTTGCTACTGAACATGGTGGATTTGCGCGAATTACATATGAAGTTGTAGCCCCCAACGAAGCAATAGAGGCACTGAAAGCGAACAAGATACAACTTTATATTTTTGCTGAAAAAACTAGTATTGATGAATGTTATGACAATAGTTCAGTTGTCTCATGTTATCTCGGCAGTGTTTCAAGGCATTCCACTCTTATTCTAAACGGTAGAAAAGGGAGCTTTTTTGCTAACCTTAAACACCGTAAAGCAATTCAAGCATTAATGTATGAGGCCGTGACAGCCGGCGATTTGCCTTCTCATCTGAAAAGTACGCTAATCGTAGATCCCCAGATCTATCTACCTCTTCAGGCGGGCCAGATTGAAAAATCAGATGCTGATAAAATAATTAGAGAAGGCCAAAAGTATATTACTGAGTTTAAAAATCAAACTAAGAAACGCCCATTATTAGTTACGGCAAGTCAAACCGAAAGCTGGATATTTGACTACTTAAAAAAACGAGGGGTCGCACTACATTTGCAATCTGCTATAGCGGAAGGTGAAGAGATCAGAAACATATACTACAAAAGTTTTAAATCTGATCTTCTTGTGCTAGGGCTGGCTGTTGTGAGCGGAGATCCAGACGGTATTTTTCACGCTTTAGGAAAAGATGGTTCGATCGCTTCACCGATGTCTTATCGACCAGAACTTGCGAGGCTCTTGGAGCAAGGCAGATCAATTCTGGATGCGAAGTTAATATCTCCACATTATCAAAAAGTTACTCGTGCTGCTTTAGAAGAGGTGCCATTTGTCCACCTTGGCTTTTTAAAAACAAGGATGGCTTACCGTAAGGATGTTATCCAGGTTAACAAAAACGTAACCCCTGCGTAATCAGCGGTACTGGCGGATTCGTTTGGCGTGTTGCAGGGGAGTTTCAAAGGCATCTCCCTCT
>JAIEOS010000104.1 GCA_019750295.1 Bdellovibrionales bacterium
GTTCGGAACCAACCGACTCCGATGCGAGAGCTGACGATTTACGACAACTTGGATGCACCTCATCTCCATGGTTACTTTAGATCTGTGCAAGGGGAATTCCGCCTGGTGCCTCTCCCCGGCGGACGCACCCGCCTCGAAGGCACCACATGGTACGAGATGGATATTCAGCCGGGACTTTACTGGCAATTCTATAGTCGTTGGTTTATCCACACGATCCACAACCGCGTCCTCGAGCACATCAAAAATTTAAGTGAGCCTCCACAGAAAGTCGCCGCACTTTCGAGAGAGTAAGAGGAGCTCCTATTTTTGTCGTTCGAGTTCTAAAAGTTTTGTTTTTGTCGACAGGCCACCGGCAAAGCCACCAAGGCTTCCGTCGGCGGCAATCACGCGATGACAAGGCACCACGATACTGAGGGGATTTTTTCCGTTCGCAGTACCGACCGCGCGTACCGCTTTTTCATTTTTAATTTTTCGAGCGATATCTTTGTAAGAAAGCGTTGTCCCGTAAGGAATTTTACTCAATTCGCTCCAAACTTTTTCCTGAAAAGCAGTTCCCTTCCGATCCAACGGCAAGTCGAACACCCGACGTTGGCCGGCGAAATACTCTTCGAGCTGCTTGACCGCTTGATACAGATTTTGTGTGACGGGGTCACTCCCCGCAAGTGAGGGTGCAAAGGGGACATTCTGTTTTTTCCAGTACACACCTCGAAGTCCTTTGGCAGAGGCTATGAGATAGAGTGAGGTGATTTCGGTCTTCATCATCCATTGTAAATTCATTGTTCTTTTCTCCTGAGCTGGTTTTCCACTGCGAAACTTCGTGGGGCTCATTTTATAAAAATCTTTAAATGCGGCATTAAATCGGCGGAGAGATTTAAAACCAGAATCCATCGCAATCTGCGAGATCGAATGATCGTTGCCCGTCAATTTTTGCGCGGCCCTATTCAACTGAATACTCATTGCGAACTGCTTGGGAGTTTTCCCCATTTCATCCATAAAAAGTCGACGCAAATGGCGCGCTGAGACTCCAAAGATTTCGGCGAAGCGATCCTCATTAAGTCCATTGAGGCCTTTTTTAAAAAGAATCTTGATCGCTCTTTCGACGATAGCGGTCTTTCCCAACCACGCCGGAGACTGAGGACTGGCGTCGGGACGGCAACGGAGGCAGGCACGGTATCCGGCGTTTTCCGCTTGTCCCCGCGTCTTAAAAAATTCCATATTTTCTTTTTTAGGTTTTGCAGGGCAAATCGGACGGCAGTAGATATCGGTTGTTTTGACTCCAATAAAAAAAAGACCATCGAAACGTGCATCTCTCTCTCGAAACGCTTTAAAATAAAGATCGTCTTGTTTTTGATTTTGAAGTTTCATAAGTCAAATGTAATACGGTTCGACGGCGCTGTCTGGCCGTTTTCGGACATCATCATTTTTTGGGACTGAGGTCAATTATCTTGCTTTACCTTCAAGTGGACCGCTGTTGGCTTTCCACTGCTCAGTATCATGAGCTTCAGGATCTTCGTGAGTGGGATGATCCACAGGATCGGCAGCGCCGACGTCGGGTTTTATGGGCTCTTCGATTTTGTCATCGATATCTACGTCATCAGCATCACCCGTTGAATCACCAATGGACGGGCTCATATCCCAATCCTCATCTTGAAGGCTCGTCGGCTGGCGAGTGGCTGACATCATTTGATAAGCGACCAACGCAAGAACTAAAAGTGCTACGGCAAAGCCAATAATCACGGGATTCATCGATTTTTTCTGCGGGGACTTAGTTTTAGCCATATCTAGTTTCGATTATAAGCCAACTGCGCTTTCCAGCATAGTTAAAACACAATTTGCTTTTCGCCGCGCCTATGCCACGATAGGAACAAGGAGAATTTATGAGATCAAAACGCGTTTATGGCTCCAGATGGAGTTGTACTTGCGCTCATCCTCGGAGCCTTGACGGTTTACCTCTCATTTTTTGCCGAACCCTACGCTTCATAAATAAAAATATTATTCCGTCCGAAATAATGACGAACTGCCCTCTACGATAAATACCGCTTCTAAAGGTTCATTTTCTTAGGCAATAATTTTTTAAGCAGCGGATTCGGAAAACGTCTTCGCTGCACGAGAGCGTAGAAGTGTTCGGTGATTTCTGGAATACGACAATGCTCCACCAATAGCCCAGATTCTAATTCGTCCTTCACGGCGATGGCAGGAACCAGAGTTAAGAACGGGCTCTCTCGGGCTAGCACTCTCAGCATCGTCATGTCATCCACCTCGGCCACAATGCGTGGAGTGATTTCCGCCGCCTCCATGGCTCGATCAAACGAGTGTCGAATTTCGCTTTCGAGACTTGGCACCATGATCGGTTGGTCGATCAGGTCTTCAGGATATTTAAACTTCTGCATCTTTCGCGATCGGCGCCCTACGATACTCACGGGCTGTTCTTTTAAAAGATGACTGTGAACGGAACTCCGGAGATCTTGTCGAGGCGAAGAGTTCGCCAGCACAACATCCAACTGCAAGGATTCCATTTGTAACAGTAGTTCTCGCAGAGAGCCGGAACGGATGATGAGCTCGATGTCCTGTCGCTCCATCAGTGGTCTCAAAAACTCGAGTTGAAAGTTTCGAGAGAGAGTAGTGATCGCTCCGATTCTTAGAATTTGCTGATTTAGTAAAGGCTTTCCTTCAAGGGTGCTGACCAGATCCCGACCCGCTTTAAAGATCGTATTTGCGTATGCCAACGCGATCCGCCCTGCTTCGGTGATGACCAGTTTCTTGCCCGTTCTCTCGAATAAGGAATGGCCTAATTGATCCTCCAGCTTTTTCAACTGCGACGATACGGCGGATTGGGAGATATTGAGCCTTGCCGCTGCGCGGTTAAGCGCTCCCTCATTTGCGATGGCCCAAAACAAACGAAGATGGTGTAGGTTTAACTCGTTCATAAGATTGTTCTATTAAATAGAATAAAACATTACAATCAATCTATTTTATTGCTAAGAGAAAAAAGACTATGGTGAGACTCAATAGCGAGGTATTTACATGTTTTCCAATTTGATTTGGCTGACGGCCATTGGCCCTGCGGGATTAATTCTATCTGGCCTGCTGTTCCCCTTTTTATATTCTCAGCGCCGCAGCCTCGCTCATGGGGTGATTCGAGCCTGGGCCCTATTTTGCATTCTGGTCTCCATCGTTTCTTTAGCTTGGGTGTATTCGCAAGCCCCACTCCAAACTCCCCTCCTCGGTCTGCACGGAGTGGGACTGTCACTTTACTTGGATAAAATCAGCGCGAGTTTGCTCTTACTTGTTTCTTTTATTGGATTCGTTGTATTGTCCTACAGCCGCCACTACCTAGCTGGCGATCCTGGACATAGCCGTTTTATGAGATGGACCGTTCTCACCTTAGGCTCTGTTTTAATCCTCATCATTTCTGGCAACCTCGCTTTGTTTTATGGGGCTTGGGTCGCGACGAGCATTTATCTCCACCAGCTCCTCACTTTTTATTCCGAGCGACCCTCCGCCATTCTTGCTGCTCGGAAGAAGCGAGTGGTCAGTCGCCTCAGCGACGTTTTCATTCTTTTTGCGCTGCTTGTGCTTTATCGTCAGTTCGGAAGTTTGGAGTACACAGCGATCCTTCAGGGAGCACAAGC
>JAIEOS010000105.1 GCA_019750295.1 Bdellovibrionales bacterium
GCTGTGATTCGGAAGTCTGAGCACATTGTTGTTATTGCGAAGTACTGGCAAGATTATTTTCGGGAGCTCGGGTATACCAATGTGCACTTGATCTATTGTGGTTACGCTCTCCAGGACTATGTTTGCTCGCCTCAAGACGAACAAGAGTGGAGAAAACGGTTTCAGCTGAACGATAAAAAGATCGTCTATATTGGCAATCCGCAAGTGAAGAAAGGTGCTCTTTTGGCTTATGAAGCGTTGAAAGATTCGGGATACGAACTGGTGACTTCCGGGGTGAAGGCGGTGGAAGTGCCCTGTCGCCACCTCGAGCTGAGTTTTAAAGATTACCTTTGCCTTCTTAAGGCGGCGGAGGTGGTCGTGTTAATGAGTCAATTTGCCGAAGGCTGGAATCGGATTGCTCACGAAGCGATGCTCATGGGAAGCCCGGTGATTGGAACCGGTTACGGCGGAATGGGCGAAGTTTTAACGGGTGGGGGGCAAGAAATTTGTACGGATCCAAAGAAACTTCCTGAATTGGTGCAGAAAGTGATTTCTCACCGATCAGAATATTCACGGCACGGCCTCGAATATGCGCGAAAATTCTCTCAAGAAAAATTCGAAGACGCATGGGTTTCTTTAGTTGAGAAATTAAAGGCGCACTGATACAAAATTGAGATGTCTTTAAGTGATCTTCGTCAACTCTATGGATTAGGTTTTTTGCATTTATTGTTGTCCTGGCAGGCAGGCGGTAAACTTTTACTACCTGCGTCCCTGCGATTGCCCGTAAAAGTTCGGACTTTCTTAAATCGAAGATTCTGTATCGGTGTTTATAATAAAATCGGAGATCTCAAGACATTCTCATTAGGACCTCATGACGTGGTTTATGCGGTCAATGCGCGACCGGAACTAGGAGCCTTGTTTTCTAAAGTCGTTACAGCCAATGCGTCGGCCATTGGTGATGGGTCTTTTGATCTGAGAAAACTGAATCGCGCTCATCAGAAAATATTTTTAAATTCTCGAAGATTTTTGAGATCATCGGCAGCTCGACCGATAGTTCCCTGTCTTTTTTTAGATCGAGACGGGGTTGTCATTGAGCATGTCCCTTACATCAAAGACCCCCGACAGGTAAAACTGAAACCGGGAATCACTTCCTTGATAAGTAGATTTCGCGAACAAGAGTTTCGTATTGTTTTGGTTTCGAACCAGTCGGGAATCGCTCGAAAGTATTTCACCTATAAAGATTATTTTAAAGTCCAAACCCGTATGCAAACCCTTCTTGCCCAAGAGGGAGTATGGTTGGATGCGGCTTATTCCTCAATGTACTTTGAAGAGAGCGACCAAGCTCATCTTTTGAGTCTTCCATCGCTTCGAAAACCAAGGCCCGGAGCGCTTTTTGTGGAAGAGCTTCAATGGGATATTGACAAGAAAAGGTCCATCTTTGTTGGTGACAATATCAGCGATATGGAGATGGCTCAAAACATGGGCCTTAAAAAGGCTTATCTCGTCGAGAATTCGGCTTTATCTGAGGCTAACAGAAAAAAAATTTCGTTAAAATTTAAGAGGATTGAGTCTTTAGCCGAAATCTCTGACTAAATGCCAACACTAATGCGGAAAACAAAATATATTGGTGATTGAGCTCTTTGTCTTTAAAGGTACACTCGGTCATCCCCGCGATGTGCAACACAAACTGTATCCCGATAAACGCGAGGGCGATAGAAAGCACGACCGGATCGGCGTCTGTTCGTTTTCGGTAAGAGCGGTAGAAATTGACCGAATAGATAAATATTGCCAGGATAAAAGCGCAGTAGAAAAATAAACCCAAGGTCCCCGTACCCGCCCAAAAATCTAAAAAATTATTATGGGCATGACTGATATAGGCCTTAGGGATTCCCATTTCTATAAAGTAAGGCTGTATTCGACGAATGTTCTCATTATAGCCAATTCCGAATACAGGGTAGTCTTTTACGATTTCCCAATTCCCCTTCCAAAGATTAACCCGTTCCACATTATTGATGTAATTGGGATCGTCAATCGATTGAATGCGAGCTCGAAAGTCGGCAAAGGAATACCAGAGAATCCCAAAGATGATCAAAACTGCCGGGGTGAAGTATCGAATGAGGCGAATTTTAAAGACAGCGAAGATAACCATGGCGGCAAGGGTGATCGCAATCCAAGAGCCACGAGTAAAACTTAAAATGACGATGCTAAGGCTGGCGGCGCAGGCTGCGAAATTGAGAAGCCAAGCCTTACTATCTTCGGCATTGACCTTGTAAAGGAGCCGCGCCAGTGACCAGCAAAAATACATGCCGGCAACGGATGCTAACGTTAGAGTTAGACTAAAGAAACCGTTTGGTCGAAAGAGAGTGGAGCCTGGTCCGAGTTCGCGAAAAGTCACGTCGGGGCGGAAGAAGTCATGTCCATAGAAGAATTGATAGACGCTATAAAGTAATACAATAAGAATCGAGCCGTCCAACCAGGGGAAAACCTTTTTTAAATCTTCACCTCGAAAAAACTCCCGGAAGAGTTGGGTTAATAGAATAAGTTCAATCACCCAGCGAAACTTAAAGAAACTTTTTTGTGCGAATTGGAAAGGGACATCGTTGAGCCATAATCCGACGACGGCGGTCGCCCAAAGAGCAAGGGCTGGGTAAATTACAGCTTTAGGAGGAGCTTTAAAATTCTTTTCCTTAATTAGGACAAAAAGAGAAAATACACATAGAAGTCCAGAAAAGAGCTCCATCCCTGCTAAAGTGAAGTTTAACGTCGCGAGATACAGCGAAAAACAAATGAAATAAAATTTCCTGAGTTTTTTATTTTGCATTTCCAATTTAGCTCCCCACAGCATTCTTAAATGTTCAACCAGGGAAGTCCAAGAAAATAATTTTGACTAAAAAAACAGCACATCCATAATGCATTGATAGGCCTCGAGAAATATCATAGGGTGAGTTATGGAAATGACTCTGCTTGAAATCATAGGAACCACTCTTTTCGCCATCGCGGTTCTCCATACTTTTTTGGTGAGCTTTTTTCAGAAGTTGGCGCATCGGTTTCCGGAGGGTTCCGTTGGGGAAAACTTTTTCCATTTCTTAGGTGAAGTGGAAGTTGTTTTTGGAATTTGGGCGGCCGTCTTCATCGGCGCCTACTCTTGGATCCATGGATTCAAAATTGTTGATGAGCAGGCGCATCTCACCGGTGGCGGATTGTTTTATCTTGAGAGCCTCAATTTTACTGATCCTATTTTTGTGTTTGTCATAATGACGATGGCCGCCACTCGCCCGGTGATCTTTTTTGCGGAAAGTATCATCCTCCGAATAGCTAAGGTATTGCCGCTTTCCGAAAAGGTGAGTTTTTTTGTAACGACCATGATTGTCGGGCCGCTCTTAGGTTCTTTTATTACGGAACCCGCTGCGATGACGCTGACGGCACTGATTCTCCTCGAATATTTTTTCGCTGACGGTCGGTTGAGTGAGAAGTTTAAATACGCGATTGTTGGCGCTCTTTTCGTCAATATTTCGATTGGCGGAACGCTCACTCAGTTTGCGGCTCCTCCGGTACTTATGGTTGCGGGTCGCTGGGGCTGGGATATGGCCTACATGATGAATCACTTTGGCTACAAAGCGATGATTGCGGTGATGATCATCGCCGTGGGACTCACGTTTCTTTTTAAGAAGGAGCTTCAGGGGAAGTTTATGGCGAAGCCCAAGTCGTCTAAGAAACCCAAGCCGAACATTTGGATGACGTTCATCCACTTGCTGTTTTTAGCGATGACTGTCTATACGGCTCACTATCCTGTCTTTTTGCTTTCGATCTTTCTCTTTTTTATCGGTTTCGTTGCGGTGACTCAAGAGTACCAGTCTGAGCTTAAACTTAAAGAGTCCCTTTTGGTGGCCTTTTTTCTGGCGGGTCTTATCGTTTTGGGTTCGGTACAAACCTGGTGGTTGAAGCCTCTGCTTGCGGGCCTCAACGATACGGCCTTGTTTTTCGGAGCCACCGCACTGACAGCCATCACTGATAATGCCGCACTGACGTATTTGGGTTCGCTTGTCGAATTGTCTGAAAGTGCAAAGTATTGCCTTGTTGCAGGAGCGGTGACCGGCGGGGGATTGACCGTGATTGCGAATGCTCCAAATCCCGCAGGATACAGTTTACTCAAAGAGAGCTTTAACGACGCCACGATTAATCCGGTGTACTTGTTTCTTGCCGCATTGATCCCAACATTCATCGTTATCCTTTGCTTTGAACTCCTACCTACGATTACAATTTTTTAAATTGTCCGGCAGGTGCGCCGATACTTTTTGAGAACCACT
>JAIEOS010000106.1 GCA_019750295.1 Bdellovibrionales bacterium
CTCTCATGGCTTTATGCCGATCCGAACTACGGAAGGCTCAAGCTGTGCGTTTCCTTACATTCTGCCATTCGGCAAGATCGAGGAGTGGGCAAGCCTGCCGATTGAAGGGGCTCGAGAATTGTCGAGGCTTTGCCTAGAGACAAGCATCGAGCTATTCGGCCGTGTGGGGCAGAAAATGACGATAGGAGAGCTCCTGCGGCAGAATCCAAGGGTTTCTTTACCTATCGAAATCGGTGCTCACCAGAGCCCGCCATCGTTAGATACGGAAATCGTCAGCTTTTTGGAAACGAGGTTAAAAATGCTCAAATAATTCGTCCTCATTCGAAAAAAACCTGTCGCATCACCCAAAAGGTGGTGCGGCTTTTTCCTTTACTCGTCAAAAAACCCTTATTTTAATTGACTTTATGGCTGTTTTAGTTGTCGAAACTTTAAACCATACATTGTCCTTCTTGACAATAGATACTCACTCTACTAGGATAGAGTGCACAACCGAATAAGAAATCCATTGTCCCGAAAGGGATCAGCCGGAAACGGCAGATGCTAACAATGAGACTTTGACCCGAGCACGTCTTGCTATGTCCGCCAAGGATAGAGTAAGATAAAAGAGCATACCCGAAAGGGTATGATCCCAAGCTTGGGAATGGCCAAAAACTAATAAGTATTAGGCCGCCGAAAGTCCACTTTGATTAGCATCTGGGTGGACTTTTTGGTTGGCCATACTATGAAATTTAGCCAAGCAATAGAAGAATTTAAAAACTGGAGAGGCTTTAAAGTCTCTGGCCAAACGGTGATCCGCTACGATGCGGTCCTCCGTATTTTTTGCTTAACATTCGGTGACCCCGATATCGAGCAGGTACAAATACATCACATCCTCCATTACATGAAAGAAATGGAGCGTTTAGGATGGAAAAGAAATGGCATCACCATTGTCGCCCTAGCATTGAGAAAGTTTTTTGAATACTACAACCTGAAAGGGTATCGATGCGTCAACGAGTCACTCATCCCGTTGCCTAAAAAGGAATTTAATATTCCTCGAGTGGCAAATGAGGCAGACTTCAAGAAAATGGTGAAGGCGGTCCCGCGCGACACAAATCCAAACAATATCCGAAACCTTGCTCTGATACATATGGTCTGGGATTCTTGGGCGCGTGCCGGGGAGATTGTCTCACTCAATGAAGAAGACCTAAACTTCAACAAAGATTGTTCCGGCTCTGCGATTATAAAAACAGAGAAGTCGAGAGGTCGCCGACCGATCCGAGAAATATTCTGGACGGCACAAACTGGAAAGTATCTGAAGGCATGGCTGAAGAAGAAATCAGAAATTCAAGACAAGATGACATTCGAAGATCAAGGTGCGGTATTCACCTCAATCAGAAAATGTGCGGCATACGATGTGCGTGGCAAACGAATGACTGGACGTGGAGTCTGTGAAGTTTTCCGCATGACCTCAAATCGTGCCGGTTTGCCGACCATCTTCAACGCACACTCCGCTCGACATTACGGAGGTCGCAAAATTATCAAGGAGGGTGGAGCAAGTGCGGATGTTACGAACATTCTCGGTCACTCAAACCTTGAGAGCTCACAATTCTATACCATGATGTGGGGCAATGACCTCAAAGAGAGATGGCAGGTATTCCAGAAGAATAATCCAGGAAATCCAAAACATGACAAATCCAGACTCAACAAGAATCTCAAAAGCCTCGCAAGCATGGATGGTATGGAAAATGCACAGGAAGTCCTCGAGAACTTTATCGAATACATGCAAAAGGGAAACATTCCATCGCATCACCAGTTCGTGAACGCTCCCAAAAGGGCGACTATTGTACGCACTCCAGGAGGAGGAAAGTGGTCAAAAGTATAATTCCTACTTTTCGATTTGTGAAAATCGAATATGATTAGTCACATATGGCAAATCAGCCACACCAGAAAAGAAATGACGAGATCGTAAGGTTGCATGACCTCGATCCGGTCCTTCATACATTTGCGAGTCTTGCGAAACGCTACAAGAATAAAAAGACCGGGAAAACCCTGTCTCGTTCAACAGTGCATGAAATATACATGCGAGAAAAGGCTAAAAAGGGAGATAAAAAAGCCCAATCTTCGGGGGTTGTCAAAAGCAAATATCCTGGCCTGTTGAGTTGTTAACAGGGTCCGTTTTGTTGCTTGCTATGTGTCAGGAGTTCGGGTAAAATCGTAGTTGTAAGTCCTTTGACAACTACACACTTCGCTCGCCTGCTGAGTTTCTGAGATGTCCTCGGAATTTTAGCAGGTGAGCGGGCGAGGTTTTTTCTCGAAAAAGTGATACAATAAGCTCCATGAAAAGGTCTAAACAGCTGACATGGTACAGCAATGAACTAGGGTATACCCATACCCTTGTTGAACACGTTGTGGCAGCTGGACAGAAATCTGCCTAACATGAAAATCTATCTTGCAGGAGACCACGCAGGATTTAGACTCAAAAGTGCGCTTCTTGAGCACTTGCAGATG
>JAIEOS010000107.1 GCA_019750295.1 Bdellovibrionales bacterium
AGTGCTAAAATCACCTGGGGCTTTACACTCCTAATTTCTTTTTCGAGCCACGGACGACACGCGTGCATCTCGCTTCCCTTGGCCGTTTTGTGGATTCTTTGCTGACCTGCACCTGCCGTCCACTTAAAATGTTTGACCGCGTTCGTGAGGTAAAGATCCTCGCGGTGAAGTCCCAATTGCTCCAAAGCTTTTTGCAAAATCTCTCCTGCCAGTCCGACAAAAACATGACCCGAGAGATCCTCTTGATCGCCCGGTTGCTCCCCCACGATCATCAGCTTTGCCTGCGGATCGCCCTCCCCGAACACCACTTGCGTCGCCGATTCACCGATGGGGCAAGCTCGACAGGAGGACGCCGCTCTTTTCAACTCTTGGAGATCCGTGGTCTCTGGAGTTTCGGCTTGGATGTTCTGCCGAAGCGCCATGTCTTGCAAGCGTTGAGGAGTGTCGCGGACAAGATCGTAAATCACTTTGGCTTCGGGCATACTCGCCCAATACTTTGGGGACATCTCGGATTTCATCATTTTCATCTTGATCCGCGCGGGATTAAAAATCGATTTGTAATAGGTGATCCAAATATCATCCACATCGTCGGTGTGAGGAAACTGATGCTGAGGAATTCCTTCGGTGAAAGTGAGATTTTCCAAATCCCAATGAGCCGAACCATCGGGAGTAAAAATGGACCATGGCTTATCGCCAAAACGCCTCACAAAAAATGGAACTCCGAGATGAATAATATTATGCTCAGGAGCATGCCACGCGAGGTAGATCTCTTTTCCGGAGTCGTCGATGACTTTTTTAAATCGTACAAAGGCATGCATTTTGTGAATGTCGCGACTGATGGATTTTTGCAAAACCTGAGCTCGCCGAACATCGTCATCCACGCTGACTTTCAGCAAATTCGGATTCTCGTTTCTAATTCTATAAATCAAACGATAGAGCAACTCCCATCGATCTTCATCTCGAGCGGCCGACACGGTCTCCGCTAAAGAAATAAATTCTTTGGGAATGGTCAGAGGTTTTGCATGGGCCGGCGGAGCGGGAACTTCCGCTCGAGCGAATAAAGATAGTGCTCCCGAATTTCCCCACACCACCTCCTGCGGCGGCACCTGGCTCAGTAAAAGTTCGCGGGCGGTTTTGCGCCACTCCTCAAAGCTTTGGGGCATTTCGACTGAGATCATAATTCCCCAGAATTGGCAGACACCTTAAGATCAAACAAAGACAACTGATTGTCCTGGGGTTTTACTTTTTGTTCGACTTTAAAAGAGTCGATGAGCAAAGCATCGGGATTGTGATCCGCCGTAGTGATAAAAAACTTGGCTCGGTTGATGAAAACTCGGAGCTTTTGCAAGTCGGCGATTTTCAGCTGATGATAGGGCCGCAACTTTAAGATACGCTCGACGTTGCGCACGCCAATTCCAGGAATTCTTAAAAGATCTTCTCGCGGAGCCGTATTGACGTCGACGGGAAAAAAATGACGATTATTTAAAGCCCATGCGGTTTTGGGATCAATATCGAGAGGGAGATTCGGCTCCGCCGCTGTGGTCAACTCCGACGCGTTAAAACCATAAAACCGCATCAACCAATCCGCCTGATACAAACGATTCTCCCGCACCAACGACGGCGAGTGAGTCGGTAGGAGCGCATCCGCATGGGGAATCGGACTATAAGCCGAGTAATAAACTCGCTTTAAAGAATAGTCTTTATATAATCCTTCGGAGGATTTTAAAATTAAAGAGTCCGAACTGGACGTGGCTCCCACAATCATTTGCGTGGACTGCCCCCCCGGAGCAAAGCGCGGCGTGTGTTTAAACTTTTTCTTCTCGTCGAGAGTCTGAATAATTTTACCTTTGATTTGCCCCATGGATTCCGTAGCGGCCTCAATTTTTTTCGCCGGCGCCAACATATCGAGATCCGCCTGTTGCGGCATTTCGATGTTCGCACTGATGCGATCGGCCCACTGGCCCGCTTTTAAAATTAACTCTTCGGATGCTCCAGCCACCACTTTTAAATGGATATAGCCATTGTATCGATGATCTTGGCGCAGGGATCGTGCCACTTCGATCAATAGTTCCATGGTCTCGTCAGGGCTCGAAATAATTCCCGAACTTAAAAACAATCCCTCGATGTAATTGCGTCGATAAAACTCCAAGGTGAGCCAAACCACTTCCTTCGGAGTAAATCGCGCTCGAGGCGTGTCGCTGGAAATACGATTGATACAAAACTTGCAGTCGTAAATGCAGTAATTCGTTAAAAGAATTTTAAGGAGAGAAATACAACGTCCGTCGGGAGTATAGCTATGACAAATTCCCGTCCCCTCGGCGTTTCCCATCCCGTTAGGATCGCGAGCCCGCTTGACTCCACTACTGGAGCACGACGCATCGTACTTCGCGGCATCCGCTAAAATCGCGAGTTTTGCTTTGATCGCCGCAGGAGAAATTCCTTCAGC
>JAIEOS010000108.1 GCA_019750295.1 Bdellovibrionales bacterium
TAAATTCCCCTTTTCTGCCGTACCAACGGCTTGATAATTACATTAAATCCGTGTCCGTGCAATCGGGGGAAGATCAATTGTGAATGGCTGGAGTAGAGGAATTAAGGGCTCGATAGTATTTAAAAATTCATCAAAAATGTCAGCCTTTGAGGATGGAGCCATTTGTATTCCGCTTATCCAGCCTTCGCCTGCGATCCTTACTGAGGTCGTCACTTTTCTCAAGAGTAATCTTAATCCCGAAACTATGCTGATTAGTGCCCGTCCAGACGCAGTTGCTATTTGGTGGAAGCAGGTTTCCAAAGAATGCAATTTTAAATTTTTATCACCTCTTCAATGGCGACACTCTTATGCCACTATAGGTGCATTACACCTAGCTGACTGGTACAAGAACAACACTTACCTACTCCAGCAGTGCTGCCTTCACAGTTCCATAAAAATGACTGAGAAATATGTCAACCAGAAGTCGTCGCAGCTATTGAAAGCATTTGAGAACTAATTTGTCATTTCCAAGAAGGAGCAAATATTCTTGCCCATAATGGAATTTTCTTTATAGGTGGCGGCTTCTTGACATCTTTATTCACAATTAAAAAATTAGCTAAATTGTTCTTATTCCCAACTTTTAATTCCTCTAACATCTTAGCAAAATCTTGTCCTTTTTGATAACCAAGGTCGTATTCTGTTGATAGAGTCGAACGGCAAAGAAATCCTTTTATGGTACCGCTTTCTAATTGAGTGCTTGGATCAACTATAAAAATTTTGCTTAACGTCAATGCGCCGTAAACAACTTCTTCATTAAGAAAACTCTTTAAGCTTTCGGTGTTTAATTTTTTTAGCTGATATAAATAATTTAGCATTCTATTTTCGACAAAATCCTCGGGATCTAGGCAATCTATAGGTGTTGAGCAAATGCAAATTACTACATTTGCACCTATGTTCCCTGCTTTTTGAATAATACCTAATGGAAGGTTCGCATAAATACCACCATCACCGTATGCATTATCTCCAGATTTGTAAGGCTGCACAACGATTGGCAAAGCACATGATAATGCAACTGCTTCAGTGAATGAAAACGACTCATTTTCTAATTCAGCACTGCTTTCTCCTGGACTATACATAAACATTGGATGGTCTTCGAGCATGAATGTACTAGGCAGTGACTTATTTGAAGTGACATGGATATATGAGTAAATTTCTGAGGGTCCCTCAGGAAGAATTTTTTTAAAAAGAGAAGCATAATTCTTAAAAATTACAAGTCCGCTTTCTTTTCGATTAGTTTTTTTGAAGATACTAAAAAGTTGCCGCCCTAGAATTATAAATGACGCCCAAATAATTCCAACTAGGGCCTTTCTTTTTCCTTTAATTTTATTGAACCAGCAACAGACCCAAAAGTTTCTAAATATTTTTTGTCTTGAAAACCTAATTTTTTCTGACACCAAATAAGAATTAATAGCACCCGCACTACTTCCCGCGGATGCAACTATACGAATCCCATTAGAATCCATCAAGCCTTCTAAAAACCCACCTTGCCATGCTCCCTTAGCACCTCCGCCTTGAATAACGGTGACTATGTTGATTACAGATTGATTTTTTATCTCTTCAGATAAATCTTGTAGTAAGTAATTACCATAGTCAGGACGAACGCTCATACCAATCCTAATGTACATGTGCTGTTTTATAGTTCCTTCATAACCTTCGCGTGCTCGTCCAGCCTCTTACTCGTCTGGCTGACTTCAGCATTTTCCAAACACTTATGAATTAGATTCGCCCACTTCAATCCGCAATTCTTATTTAACGCACTTAACGGCCGTTACATAAAGTGGAGATTGAACGTCTGAGCCATCCTTTGTGGATTTTCCAGGTATGAGCCCTTTTGTTTCTCCGATGAAACGTGCTGTGTTCGACTTACAGCATCTTCCAATAAAATATCTCTCCGTTTCGAGTCTCACTTCTGCGTTGGTGCCATCCCATAACTGAAAAAACGGCCAAGCCTGTTCGCCAACCATCGAAATGCCGCAATCAAGTCTAGGATCTTCCGAGGGAACAACAGTAATGTAGTTCCACTCTTCCAACCGTTGGTACGTCATTGCTGCACAGGAAATATTTAAAAATAAAAAAATGAATCGAAATACTTTAAACATCAATATTTATTATTTTGGTGAAGAACGATAAGAATAGCAATTATTTGATGGGAACCAATGCTTCTTTCCTAATTTTTTTCTTCGCCTGTTCATCCGCTCTCTTACTCGCCTCTTTAACTTCGGACTTTTGCAAACATTCATGAATTGGAATCGCCCACTTCAATCCGTCAGGAACATCTTCGTATTTTTTATGATTTTTAGATAATGGAATGACCTTAGACATGATCTACCATTCCTCGATTTTCTCTACCAATTTGAACTTTTAAATTCACCTGTGATTCCAGGTATTTGGTAGGGAGTACAGGGATCGAACCTGCGACATCCACCTTGTAAGGGTGGCGCTCTACCAACTGAGCTAACTCCCTATTGAATTTTTCTAACTTAAAATTTGGTTTTGCGGGATCTACCACTCTACCAACTTTCATACTTACTCTACCATTTTTGATAGAGCACTCTAAAATTCTCCGGTCGTATTCAATAGCTACGACGTTTGAATTTAACTAGCTCGTAAACAACCATCCTTGTAAGGGTATTGCTCTACCAACTGAGCTAACGTCCTAAACGAGAGTTACTTATCTAAATGACAACACTGCCGTTGTCGAGACGACTTGCATTACAACGCATCGTATTAATTGTCGGGGCCACTCACTTCTTTTCATAAATTTAATGTTCACTTCTCTTGGCAGGTCCTCCCGCGTAGAAATCTAGGTCAGGGAGTCTATATGAAATTCATTACTATTTTAGGGGTATTACTGATGTCTACACTTGCGATCGCCGACGCTGAGGATTGCGTACGTGAGATCGTCGACAATAACATTTACGAGACCTACACCAACGAGTGCGTCTGCGGATCACCCACGCCGAAATCTGAAGTGGATCTGCTCTTTGAAGGTGTTGAAGATGTCGAATGTTATCGCTCACTGAGCCAGGACGCTAAAAAGCAAATCCAAGCCGAAAAAGAGGCGCATGCGAAAGCTTGCTACGAAACACTCAACCAAAGCTGCGGTGGCGGTAAAAAAAGCATCAACTGAAGTGATGTTTTAAAAATAAAAAGGGCTCTGAGCGAGCCCTTTTTTATTCGAACTTAATATCTAAGCCACTTAATCGATGACGGCGATCTTTACAAAAAGATCCTGCTCGATGCGATCTCCTTTGATCGTTGCTTGATTGTAATCATAGATAGAAAGCCCAATGTTTTGCTGCTTTTTACCACTGCTCACACCAACGATATCGAGATACTTTTTGGCGCGCCCCAAAGAATCGTAAAGAATAATCCCCATACCTGCTTTTTGTGTCGTACAGACTTTTTCCGTTCCGGAAAATAAAACTCTCGAAGTTTCTGCACTTAACTCAAGGACGTGAACCAAATAAGGACAAGTTTTGGATTTCGTCTTCTCTGTTTCAATGTAATAAAACATTTTATGATTCGAGGAAATGTTCGCCCACACTCCATTGAGATTTCTAACTAATAAATTTTCTTGTTGATCGATGGGCCAAGGAACTTCACCACCACCCCAAGCATTGAGCGAGAGCACCACTGTGATTGCTCCGATTATCATCTTCATAAATTCTCCTTCATCTGTTCTGTATTTTGCTCAACTAAAATTTTAACGTCTTTACTAAAATAGTATCCGTATTTGGAACGGAAAATGTACTTCGGCTTTTCCATATTCGGTTCAAGAATTTGGCGTAGCCTTTTAATGGTCACATAAATTTTATTATCATGAACGGCTGGATTGTAAGACTGCCTCCAAATGATCTTCACAATTTGCTCTTTAGTGTACGAATGACCTGGTTTTGATAAAAATAATTTCAAGAGATCAATCAGAATAAACTGATTTTGCAAATCCACTTTCCCGCGTTTCTTTTCGAAGATGGAATGGTTGGAAAGATTAAAAACCAAATCATACATCTGCATGGTATCTTCTTCGCCAAGACCGTCTAGAAGACCGTCAACAAGATCCGAAAGGCGCTTTAAATTGAGAGGATCGATGCTTCTCTTGGCTAGCCGCAAATAGCTGCGAGCCTCTTCGATTTTTCCCGCCTCTTTGTAAGTAAGACCCAAACCGTAAAGTAAGGAGATATAGGAATAAAGATTCTTCTCGGTCTTTAACATTTCGTAACACTGCCAAAGAATATCTAACGCCTGATCAAATTTTTTCATCTTGCGAAGAATTTGTCCCTTGAGAATCTGCGAGGACAATCTCACTTGAGGTAACTCAAGAATATTCATCACAATCTGGAGATTATAGATTTCTTTGAGGGAGTCTTGCAGTTGATCTAAGTGATAGTAAGAAATTGCCATTCCTAAAATAGCGTGACTCATGCCCTCCTGGTCATCGCGTTTAATGGCGAGCGTGAGAGACTGCTTGCAGAGCTGTAAAGACTGAACATGCTTACTTCGGTAGGAGGAGCACAGCGCCAGTGTGTAAAGCATTTTGGGCGTCAGTTGAACTGCTTCCGCATCCACGAGACGATTTAATAAGTTTTGCGCATGATCAATTCTTTCGAAGTCATGCAACTCGGCATAGCCTCTAAAAAGAAGCTGTAACGTATCTAAGTACTGGTCGTACTTTTGAGTCTGGAGAAGTTCGTTAGAGAGTGGAGCTAACATCTCAATCGCCTTGAGAACGTCACCACGCTCTAGATATAAACGCCCGATTTCGAGCTTAGATGTAATCAACTTCTCCCCCGAGAAATAAAAATTCCGGGGTTTAGTCTACAAAAGACGGGTCGATATTCAAGGCCACAGAATTCATGGAGCAACGCGGCCTTAGGATTAAAAGCAATTTAATGCCCCTAGGTCCGAAAAGGTTCCAGGTTCCTTAAAAACAAAAGGCCGAATCAGTCGATTCGGCCTTTTGTTTTTAAGGAACCTGGAACCTTTTCGGGAACCTTTCCGGATGCTAGTGGTAGGAATGACCCTTGTACTGAGCTTTAAGACCTAAGCTTTCGTCTCTTTGAGCCTTAAAGAGGTCTTTCACGTTCTTGATTTCAAGGGCGTGCACCAAAACTTGATCCACGTGATCCACCAAAACGATCTTAAGATCTTTAATCACTTCTTGTGGGATATCTCTGAGATCTTTTTCGTTCTCCTTAGGGAGAATGATCGTCGTGATACCACCACGATATGCCGAAAGAACTTTCTCTTTCACACCACCGATGGGGAGCACGCGCCCACGCAGAGTGATCTCTCCGGTCATTGCCACCGTACGAAGCACTGGCGTCTTGGTAATGGCGGACACGATACTTGTCGTGATCGCACAACCGGCCGACGGACCATCTTTGGGAATGGCACCTTCAGGAACGTGAATGTGAACATCCACATTAAAGAAGTACTCTTTATCCATACCAAACAGTGGGCCACGTGACCGCACGTAACTCATCGCCGCTGAGCAGGACTCTTTCATCACATCACCCAACTGACCCGTCACCGTGAACTTTCCTTTTCCAGGAACAACGGTCACTTCGATAGGAAGTAAATCTCCACCGACTTCGGTGTAAGCCATACCGTTGGTGAGACCCACTTCGTTCTCCAGCTCAATTTTTCCATGCTTGTACTTATGAGGCCCTAAGAGCTCCACCAATTTTTTCGAATTAATCACATACGTCTTCTTCGATCCCGCTTTCGTCACTTGAGAACGATTCGGCTTCTTCTGATTGTCCTTCATGTGACGTTCGATCTCTTCCTCACGCACGATCTCTTTTGCGATCTTACGGCAAACGTGGGCCACTTGGCGTTCAAGGTTACGAACCCCAGCCTCACGAGTGTAGAAGTGGACGATCTCTTTTAACACTGGATCAGGAATTTGAATTTTATAATTCTCTAATCCATGCATCTTTAATTGCTTCGGTACGAGGTACTTCTTAGCGATATGCATCTTTTCGCTATCGATGTAACCTTCGATCGAAATCACTTCCATACGATCCAAAAGCGGTCTTGGAATCGTGTGAAGCGAGTTCGCCGTCGTAAAGAACATGACTTTCGAAAGATCATATTCCACTTCGAGATAGTGATCCTGGAATGTGGCGTTTTGCTCAGGATCTAAAACCTCAAGCATTGCCGCACTGGGATCGCCGCGGAAGTCGTTACTCATCTTATCGATCTCGTCGAGAAGAATGAGAGGATTTCCGTGCTCTACTTTACGAAGCGATTGAATAATTTTTCCGGGCATGGCGCCCACGTACGTTTTACGGTGACCACGAATCTCTGCCTCATCGCGCACTCCACCTAAGGAGATACGAGAGAAGCTACGGTTGAGAGACTTCGCGACGGATTTCGCAAGTGAAGTCTTACCCACCCCAGGAGGGCCCACCAGGCAAAGAATAGGTCCACGCACATCCGGAGCTAAACAATGGACGGCGATGTGCTCAAGAATTCTCTCTTTCACCTTCTCTAGACCCCAGTGATCTTCGTTCAAAATCGTCTCGGCAAATTCGAGATCTTTCTTTTCCTCAGAGTAATTCGTCCAAGGTAATCCTAGAATCCAATCGATGTAGTTACGGACCACTGCCGCTTCCGCACTCATGGGGGACATCATCTTTAATTTTTTGAGCTCTTTGAAGACTTTATCCTTAGCCTCTTTGCTCATTTTCTTTTCGCGAGCTTTTTCTTCAAGCTCCATAAGCTCCGCTTGGTAATCATCTTTTTCACCAAGCTCTTTTTGGATCGCCTGCATTTGCTCATTGAGATAGTACTCCTTCTGAGACTTCTCCATTTGCTTTTTCACACGGCTGCGGATCTTCTTTTCGACTTCGAGAATTTCGATCTCGCTCGTCATCATCGCTAAAAGCTCTTCTAAACGTTTTTGCGTCTGAATTTGCTCCAGAAGTTTTTGCTTGTCTTCGAGCTTAAGGTTCAGCTGAGCCACGATAATGTCTGCCAGCTCACCAGCGGACTCGATGCTCGATACGCGCATGAGGATTTCTGGCGGAATACGTTTATTTAACTTCACGTACTTTTCGAAAGTTGTTTTAACGGAGCGGATGAGTGCCTTCAACTCCACCTGATCTTCGGGAGCATCGTCAAAAACGCGAACTTTCACTTTAAAATATTTATCGTTATCGGTGAAGCTTTCGATCTTTACACGTCTCTTACCTTCAATAAGAACTTTGACAGTTCCATCAGGTAAACGGAGCAACTGAATGATCGATCCCAAGGTTCCAATCTGATAGACTTCTTCAGGATTGGGATTATTTGTCTTAGCATCTTTTTGTGCCGCCAAAATAATATCCGTTTGCTTCACCATCGCTTCTTCAAGAGCATTAATGCTCTTTTCGCGACCGACGAACAACGGCATCATCATGTGAGGAAAAATAATCAGATCTCTAAGGGGTAACAGGGGTAGCTCTAGAACTTCATTTTGCGCCATCATTCCTCCTTGTATTATGACAACACTACAGAGGAATCGGTTAATGATTTTCTTCGCGGGGCTCAGAATGACAGTGTCATCCTGAGCTTCAACGAAGGATCTGCGCCCTAAGCGCTTTCGGCCCCGCCCGCCTTTTCGGCCTTGGCTGCGGCTTTAATCTCTTCCTCTGTTTTCAAAACAACCACGGGATCAGCTTTTTTATTGATCACGTCTTCGTCTATTATAACTTCTTTAACGTTCGGCTTGGAAGGAATTTCGTACATGATGTCCAACATCGATGTTTCGATAACGCCACGCAATCCACGCGCACCTGTCTTTCGGTCTAGCGCACGACGGGCAATGGCCTTAAGGGCTTTGTCCGTAAATTTAAGATCGACATTTTCGTAGCTAAAGAGCTTCTGGTATTGCTTGATCAAAGCGTTTTTAGGCTTAGATAAGATGTCAATCAGAGCGTCTTCCGCCAACTCTTCCAGAACCGAGATCACTGGAAGGCGACCGATAAATTCGGGGATCAAACCAAACTTCGAAAGATCATCTGGCTCTAGCTTTTTAAGCATCCCGTAACCCGACTCGCCCTTTTCCTTTTGGGTTAAAATATCAGCATTAATTCCTAACACCTTATTAGAAACTCGGTTTTCAACGATTTTATCTAATCCTACGAAAGCTCCACCCACGATAAACAAAATGTTCGTCGTATCGACCTGAATAAATTCCTGTTGGGGATGCTTACGACCACCTTTCGGGGGTAGATTCGCTACGGTTCCTTCAAGAATCTTAAGAAGTGCTTGCTGCACCCCTTCACCGCTCACATCGCGTGTGATCGATGGGTTCTCAGATTTGCGGGAGATTTTATCGATCTCATCGATGTAAATCACACCCCGCTGGGCTTTTTCGATATCGTAGTCGGCGGCCTGAAGTAAATTCAAGACCACGTTTTCCACATCTTCTCCCACATAGCCCGCTTCAGTCAAAGCAGTGGCATCCGCCATAGCAAAGGGAACGTTTAAAATTTTTGCAATGGTTTGCGCAAGGTAAGTCTTACCCGAGCCTGTTGGTCCGATCAGTAAGATGTTACTTTTCGCAATTTCGATATCATCTTTTTTGCGAGATCCCGATTTCCCGATGCTGTTGATTCGCTTGTAGTGATTATGAACCGCCACCGAGAGCGATTTTTTCGCCTGATCTTGGCCAATCACATACTCATCAAGGTACGCCTTGATTTCACTCGGCTTGGGAACTTTAAATACAGCGCTATCTTTGTCTTCGCGACCTTTTTCCTCTTCGATAATATCTGTACACAAGTCAATACACTCGTCACAGATATAGACGCCAGGGCCTGCGATTAATTTTTTAACTTCGTTCTGGTTTTTTCCACAAAAACTACAACGGAGAAGGGCAGAATTTTCGCGACGACTCATGTCTTATTTTCCTTTTTTTGTTTTCTCGCAGCTACAACGTGATCCACTAGTCCAAACTTCTTCGCATCTTCTGCGCCTAAGAAATTATCACGATCCATGGCCTTATCTAAAACATCGTAAGGCTGACCCGTATGGTGCTGATAAATTTCGGTCAATTGCTTCTTGGTTTTGATCAATTCGCGAGCATGAATTTCGATGTCACTGGCCTGCCCCGACAAGCCACCGCTGATTAAAGGCTGGTGAATCATCACGCGAGCATGCGGAAGGCACGAACGTTTTCCTGCAGCTCCGGCAGTTAACAATAGCGATCCCATGCTTGCGGCCATACCGATACATGTCGTCGCCACATCACATTTTACAAATTGCATAATGTCATAAATTCCCATGCCCGCAGTGACGCTTCCGCCGGGGGAATTGATGTAAAGTTGAATGTCTTTTTCAGGATTATCCGCCTCGAGAAATAGCATCTGGGCGATCACATTATTGGCAACAGCGTCATTGACCACGCTACCAAGGATAATAATACGATCTTTAAGAAGTCGGGAATAGATGTCGTAGCTGCGTTCGCCACGTGCCGTTTGCTCAATGACTATTGGAACCAATGTACTCATATGATGGGTCTCCCTTGTGTTGCTTGCCCGCTTCTAAATATGTGCATTCTATAGGAATGACAAGATCTCATCGGGTAAATACATGAGTTCTTGAAGGAAAAACCAACCGGTCACCCATAATTCGGACTGGTTGTTCGTCGAGTCCGTTTTTCAAAGACACCTCAGCTCTCAGTGTCAGTTTATTTACAGTTGAGAAGATGGGTGATACTCTTTCAAGCTTTCCACCCTATATAAGGAGCTTTTCAATGAAATTGAACATCACGAGCCTCTCTACCAAAAGTCCAGCTCAAGTCCAAGTTTGGTTCACCACTTCAAAAGAAGGTAAAGATAAGAAATCGACGGCGCAAATCGCGGGCAACAAAGCTTCGACAGAAATGAAAACATTATTATCTAGTATTGATACAGCCCGATTCTCCGGCGGAGAGGGCGAAAGTGTGTTCCTTCGCCGCGAAAGCTCCCCGCATGTTCTCTTTGTTGGCGTCGGTGAGGATAAAAATCTTTCAAAGCGTCTCACGGCAGAAAACTTCCGTCGCATGAGCGCCGGAATCTACAAAACACTTCAGTCTGAAAAAATTTCCTCCGCACAAATCTGTGCTGTCGCCGCGTTTTCGGCCGAAGCTGTGGCGACAGGCCTCACCGAAGGCTTACTTCTGACCAGTTACCAGTTTGAGACTTACAAAGAAGAGCCTAAAAACAAACACGTTCTGCAATCTGTGGAGATTGCCGTGGAAAAATTCTCCTCATCTCTAAATAAATTGCGGGAGCAAAGTGAAATCATCGCCAACGAAATGAATTTTGCGCGCTGGTTGGGCGATTGTCCAGGAAACTTTATGACCCCATCTCAGTTGGCCGAAGAGGCGCAAAAGCGCGCCAAAGGCACAAAAATTAAAGTCACCATTTGGGACAAAACTCGCATCGCTAAAGAAAAAATGGACTCGTTCTTGAGTGTTTCCGAAGGATCCTCTCAAGATCCTCGATTTATTATCATGGAATATTCAGGTGGAAACGCCAAACAAAAGCCTCTTTGCCTCGTCGGTAAAGGTCTCACATTTGATTGCGGAGGTATTAGCATTAAGCCGAGCGCGGGAATGGAGGAGATGAAGTTCGACATGTGCGGCGGCGCGACTGTAATTGCGAGCATGGTCGCCATGGCTAAACTTGGTTTAAAAATAAATGTAAAAGCCTATGTCCCCGCCACCGAAAACTTGGCCGGCCCCGCTGCCAATAAGCCAGGAGACATTCGTCGCGCTCGCAATGGTAAAACCATCGAAATCAACAATACCGATGCCGAGGGTCGCTTGATTCTTGCCGATGCTCTTGTGTATGCCTGCGAACAAAAACCCGGAATGATCTTAGATGTCGCCACTCTTACAGGCGCCATGATGGTCGCCCTCGGCAACACTCATACGGGTTTTTTCACTCATGATACCGGTCTTCGCAAAAAAATCGAAACGGCCGCTGAAGATTGCGGAGAAAAAGTGTGGGCCATGCCGATGACGGACGATCACGCCAAAGATATGAAAGGCTACTATGCCGACCTCACCAACTTGGCCCCGTCCCGAAATGCGGGCAGTGCCACGGCCGCTGCGTTCTTAGGATACTTTGTCGAGAAGGGAATCCCGTGGGCGCATTTTGACATCGCGGGAACGGGATGGAATGTTTCGAATCGTTTACCGTACATCAGCACCAAGGGCGCTGCCGGAACAATGGTTCGCACGTTTGTCGAAGTTGCTAAAAACTACCGAGGGTAGTTTTTCTCCATCGTCATCCTGAACTCTGAACTCAGGATGACGGCGGACTTAAAATCGTTTTTCCCATTGAAGAACCAGCTTACCGGTGCGTTCGTTGTCCCCGGTAGGGGCCCACGAAGCGGTCAATACCCAACGGCGTGACAGCCGTTTACGAACTTCAAGATTTGTCGCTTTTTCCCAGTTGGTACCCACCGAAGCCGTAAGACCCTCTCCGAGAGCGAGAGTGGCGGTGTAAACTTTCGTCACGGCATTGTAGGAAAAACTTTGAATCGGAGTCGAAGCAAAGGCCCAGAGTCCGAATAAACCGACAGCCCGATCGGCAATCGCCGCATCCACACTCCCCACGGTTTCTGCATCACTTCCCACGAGCTTATCGATGGGTCGACCAAACAGAAGAACTGAAATGATATCCGATCGCGGGAGGAATGGCTCACTCTTAAGTTTAATGTCTGGAGCTGCAAGTCCACCTGAGATCACGATATAGACCTTGTATCCCCCCTGCTCAATTCTAAACTGACCATCGATTGGGAAGTTGGCATCTTCGTCATTATTTATTGTTATACGCAGTTTTTCTGAATAAATTTTTCGTCGTAAATACTCGATCGTGAACGGTTCGAGTTTAATGTAGCCTGACCCTTTTTGCTGATCTGTGATCATAAAGTCGGTCGTGATCGGTACGTGCGGCTGAACATATTTGGAATGGAGTTGAATCGCCCCTGGGGCCGGAGTTTTAACGTGAGCCTGAACATTCACTTTAAAACTAGAGGCCCGCGGAAGATCTTTTTGCGCGCGAATGATACGCTTATCAGGACTAAAAGATGGAATACCAAACACCGGATCTAGAGGAGGAAGATCGAGCCCTAGCCGACGAATCAGTACGCCCACATCTACATTCATAAACTTTAAAGCCTTATCGAGATTTAATAAAACTTCAGTGTCGACATCGACCTTTTGAGTGTCTGAGCCCAGACGAGTCACCACATCAATCTTTGTGGCAAATGATTTTTCATCTTGGGAAACAACGTTTTTGGCTTTCAAATGGATTGTTCCTTCGAGGATATCCAAGGGTGAAGGGATAATAACCTCTTTGGCATCTAAATACTGACGCAAACCCTGGTAACTGTGAACCATCAGCTCCGAATCCACTCGAGGCTCATATTCCCATCGGCCATTTTCGCGGAAAATACTGAACTGAGCGGCCAAATCCGCCGTAAAAAGTTTATTCTTAATACTGTCGACCATCGCGTTGGCCTCAAGAATTTTTTGCTTCCCTTCGCCATTGGCCATCAGCTCTTTGAGCCAGGTTTTTCCCTCGATCGTGGCCATTACGCTTTCGGGAATTTTACAACGGCAGGCTTTTTCCATCGGAACACGCATGTCTTTATCAATAAAAAATAAATCCACCATGCTCCAGATTTTAAAAGTCGTCGGCACCTCGCTCCAAGCCACATCGTTTTCCATGGGGATGTGCAACTTGGCTTCGACCTTATCCAGTTTTGTAAGACCGCCAGGAAGATTTTTTACTGAGGTCTGCAGATCAAGATCCGCTCCCGATTCTTTTAGGACTAAATTGAATGTGGGATTCGAAAGAATCGGCTTTTTCTCCATCTCATAGGTGATGTTCGCCAATCCCGTAATCGTAGTGACTTCATCTTCAAATTTCATCGCCAGCGGAGCGGACACTTTCCAAGATGTCCCCTGTGCGAGCACTTCCGCCTTCAAAAAGGGAATACTCTGATTCATTTGCGAAGCATCCATCTGAGACTGTAATCGTAAGCGCAGTGAACCCTTCATCGCTTCCACTTTAAACTCCGCTAAATTTTTTTGCTCAAACGTATAGGGCTTAAGGATAGAGGCTCCTATAATCCACGGAGACACTTTCTTTTGACCTTCTTCTAAGATTGAAAGGTGCAGGCCGGCCACCTGCACATCGATGACATCGACCGACATCTTTTCGCCGGCGATGGCCAAATATCCTAGATATCCATGTATTTGTTGGTAGATGCTTTGCGGGGGCGCCTTCTGATTTTCCGGTGTTGGTGGGAGTGTTACGACCCACTTCTCTTTTCCGATGGCTCGAAGGGTGTCAAAGCTAAATATTTTATTCTTATCAAAAAGATGAAACTCGAATTTTAATTCGATGGGGTTTAACAAAATACGAACTTCGGGATCTTTCTTTTCAATGAGAAGCTCGGAGAGGACGATGTCCATGTTCCAGTGACTCCAAGAAATTCGTCTTGAATCAAACTTTGCCGTCTGCCAGGTGATATTAAGGTCGCTGGGGAGAAATAATTTTTGCGCCGTTCTCATGACAGACAATGGCGCCACGTAGATCCAAACTCCAAATGCAATCAGAAGCACTAAAGTCAAAGACACCAGACTCGCGATGACGGCACTGATGAGCTTTAAGATTCTCTTTAAACCGAATTTTGCTACTGCCACTAAAACTCCTGGCCAAAACTCAAAAAGTACACCCACTCTTCGGCGTAGCCCACCGTGGTTGCGTCGGGTTTAGAGATGTTTCCTTTGGCTGCAGATCCTCGGAGAGTTCCGAAGGGTGAAGGCCAACGTAAACCCACTCCGGTCGAAGTGAACAGTGGATCGTCCAAAGCAAACTCTCGAACACCCAATCGAGCCGCATCAAAGAGTAAGAAGGGCTCTAACTTCCAGGGCAACTCTTCGATCAAGCGTAGCTCGAACCCCGTATAAACGCTCGCCAGATATCCTAACTGACTGTTATTGAGACTTTTACGGGAAAAACCTCGGAGGTTATCATTTCCCCCATAGAAAATCCGGTATTCAATCGGTAAAACATCATCTTCGGTTCCATTGAAAACTTGATCCGCCTTAACGCCGATAGCTTCGAGGCGCGCACCGAGGACAAACACGGGTGGAATAAAACTTCCGATATTCCAAAGTTTTTTATAATCCAATTCAAAACGATCCACAGAAACTTTTGATCCTAAACCATCTCTTTGCCCGCGGTAGGAAAACTGCGCTTCGTAACCCTCATATTGGGTTCGCACGTTCGTTTCGTAGGAGTGGCTCATCGCATACAAATTCCCTTCCCAAGAAAGGTAAGCCACTTCGTCAGGACCAACCCCACGTGCGGTACGGACGGCGTTTAAAGTCGGTCCTAATCGACCGCGAAAACGCGAATGCCACATATCCCAGTAGCGCCCCAGATCGGCGCCGACTTTTGCCTCTAAGTATTCGTAGGCTTTTTCAGAAAAGCGAGCCAGCTGCGCCCGCGGTCCAAAGAACGTTTGCGCGGAGCCAGGAACCCAATACAAGTCTGATGAGAGATTAACACTTTGAATTCGCGGAGACGCATGAATCGCTGCAGTGAAAGAGGACGCTTTCCGATCTAGACGAGAATTTTTAAAAATAAAATTGGCAAACGGAAATTCTTCGGTAGAAGCTCCCAATTCAAATCGAAAAACCTTTGCGGGCCCAATGGTTCCATTCAGATAAAGATCTGCAAATTGATCTCGGCATTTTACAGTGTAGTAGGCGCTTTGGAAAATTCCGTCCGCGAGCAATCGAGAGGACGTCAACTGGGTTTTAACGACATCGTAAGTTTGACCTCTCTCAAAAGCTTGATACCGCTTGAGCGCCGCTTCGTCTAAATTCTCGAAGTTCTCGTGCTCGATGTTGTCGATGGTCTTCTGAGTTCCGGGAGAAATGTTAGCGATCACTTTTTTGTCCCAACCCTGAGCCGTGACTTCCACTTTAGGGCAAGCGTAGCCCTGCATGCGTAAGTCCGTATCGGCCCACTGTTGGACTTCATCCAGTTTCTCCGGCACCAATGGAGCCCCTATGATCTTTCGCTTTTTCCCCACGTCAATTTCGCCACTCCCGTTATGAATTTCCAGAGATTGAATTTGGTCTCGCGGCCCCGACCACACCTTCAATTGATCTTTATCACGTTCAAAACGTGGATTTAAATACCCATCTCTTTGCAAAAGAACCGAGATTTGATACTGGGCTTGCGGAACTGGAATCGTTCTCCACCCTTCACTGCCTTTATCACTGCCACAGACGACCACTTTTTCATTGCGCGAAAGCTTAAGATCGCCTTCTTTGAGGGTAATGTTGTCGCAGAGTTTTTTATCTTGATGTGCACAAGCTGCATAGAAGAGCACCAGGCTGAGGAGGAAACTTCGCATCACAGTGTTTTACTTTTGTGGCGGAAAAGGCTCAAGTCTTAAATGTACTTTTGCAATTATATAAGAAATCAATTATATGGCTTCTGAAGGGGTCAAAACAGCGCGGTGAATTGCATCAAACTGTCTCAAGCAGGCCACACCCTGGTAGCGGTGAGTTAGGGATCTCCATGCTCTTTGCTTATCACGAAATACTGGCTAGTCTCTAACATTAACAAAGGAGTTTTTTATGAAACATCTATTTTTAATGCTTATCCTCGGCGCCCTTACTCTCTCCGCTCAAGCTCAAGAGTATGGAATTCTTGCCGGTATCCACAACACAGATATCGATACCCCATCGGGACCCTTTTCTGTAGACACTGAAATCGGTTGGCGTGCGGGTCTCGTGGGTAAGTACGAAATTGCTGACGGCGTCCATTTCCGTTCGGGTGTCCTTTATGTCGATCGCAAGTTTTCGATGGAAGAGTCCAGCAGCACGACAAATCTAGATATCAAAATGGCTTACTTAGATATTCCTGTTTTGTTCCAGTTTCAAATGAACGAAACTATCTCCTTTTTTGCCGGACCAGTTATTGGAATTAACGTCTCAAAAAAAGTTTCCGGAACTGCCAGTGGCGTGAGTGGCAGTGATGATCTTGAAAATGTAAAAGGTCTTTATCTTTTGGCTCAAGCCGGCGTCAACTTCACGTTTGATCAAATTGGTTTCGATGTTTACTACGAGAGAGGCTTCGGAGAAATCGCAGACGACAGCTTCAAAGACTACAACATCATCGGAGCCAACTTCCTCTACTGGTTCTAAAAGGTTCCAGGTTCCTAAAAATCAAATAAAAAAGGCAAGCCGAGTGGGCTTGCCTTTTTTATTTGATTTTTAGGAACCTGGAACCTTTTTAATGGGTGAGGATGACGATGGGGCTTCCGAGCTTGCTGGTGATCTCCTCGCGGGAGATGACAATCGCGTCGCTCGGCATGTCCTCTTTGTAGAATTCGATACTCTCTAAGATCCACTCACGCGGCCAGTCGCCCACGATTTCTTCAAAATCGAGATGCACTTTGTGGGCGTCCTCACCATATTCACCATCTTGAGCCGGCAAACGATCGCTTTCGTGAAATGGGAGCGGAATATCAGAAATATAATCTTTATTTTCGTTATTCACACGGCAAGGAGACGTGATCGTCGTCGTCGGCTTCTTTCCGCCCACCGACATCCCCTCGGCGATAAATCTTAAACGGAGCTTGGGATACTCGAGGCACAATAGATTCACGCCCTTCGATGCGTTGACCGGAAATTGTCCCATTGAAAACGTCAGTTTCTTTTCTTTTTTCTCTCGAATCCGAATAGAGTGCGAAACGCTTTCACGCTTAAAAACACGTAAGGGTTTCTCCACGATTGTGCTGAGCTCTCCAGAATCTCGTACCGCCGCCGGCGTTCGATCATTCATGTAAGGTACAATCCATTGATAATCTTTGTTGGAAATCCAGTAGGAGTAGAGAGAGAAAGCCATCAGTAAAATCAAAAATCCGGCTGATTTTAAGTGGAACATATAATTAGTCCTTTCAGCATCCTGCAGAAAGCTGTGCGATATTCTTTAAATCGCCATTACTCTAATTATACACGTTTATCGACGGTAGCCGTTATATTTTATGCCCATTTGCTCTGTCTCTCGACCAATGGCTAACACGCCCATTTTAGCGACCCAACCATAGACGTTTTCTAACGGGCAACTCTCCGTATTGATTTTTAAATCACTTAAACACAATCTCTTATAAACCGCTCCTGGACTATTTAAGCTCTCCTTTTCGTCCTTCTGATCGTGAGCTCTAAGAAAGCCTCCTGCCAGCTGATTCCCTAACATGTAAATGGTCGGCTCGGCGGTACTATTTCCTGATTTTACCACCGTAGGAATACCCTCTTGAACAATCACTTCGTGAAACTGACCGCCGCCTTTTTGAGCCTTCATTTTCTTCCGTGAATTGTAGGTCCACTCCAGAACGTCTTTTGCACTTTTCACCTGGATAACACCTAACCCGTAGGTGCCCGCGTTGTTTTTAACAAAAACAAAAGGAGGATCGTCCACTTTATGTTCTTTGTGTTTCTTTTCCACACGTTGCAAGGTGTTTTCCACAACGTCAGCCAGCTGCTGTCGACTTTGATCGTCGGAAACATCAAAACTTGCAAACAATTGAGTATCGACCTGGAACAACCAAGGATCAAGCTCTAGAATCTGCGCAAATTCACTGGCGACAGCATTGTAGTTTTCAAAGTAGTTACTTTTCTTTCGTTGATACCAACCCAACTCCTTCGCTGGAGTCATTGGTGATTTTAAATTTTCGGGCCAGTGGCTATAAAGCTTAGAGAAATCATTGTTTGAAATCACAAGATCCGGTTGAAAATCTTTAAGCTGTAATAATCCATTATTCGGAAGAACTTTTTCTACGGTGACCTTGTTACCGATGTAGCTTTCAAGCTCCATTTTATCCTGATCCGCAAGGCCCGGCATTCCGACTCGCACTTCGTACCCAGCCTCCATTAACAAGGCCTGAATCGTGTAGACGTTCTCCCAGTAATAGGCATTTTTTAAATTATCTTCGCTCACCAATAGAATTTTTTGAACTTCAGAATAGTGTTTGTTGAGATACGACTTCATTAAATCGGGAATGTGATCTTTATCCGCGGGACAGATATTGTTAAATCCCGCGGGATAAATATTGGCATCCACGTTTGCAATTTTATAGGACGAATCTCTAACATCATAACTCGAATAGAAAGGCACTTGAGACTTTTGAGATTCCTTTTCGAACCAATCACAAAGCAGATCCATTTTTTTTAAGATTATTTGATGTACGCTTTTATTCATTGATACCTACTTGTTCATGAGTGAGGGCAAATGCATCGGCCGCACCCGCAATAAAAAAAGGAAGTGTAAAAACAAAAAGCCCGGGGACGGAGCCCGCGATAAGGATGGGTAGACTCATACCTAAAAATAACGGCGACCGCGACCAAAAGAACTGCCATCTTTGGCGAAGCGTATACCCCATGTTTTCGAAGGAAAAATCGGTACAATCAAAAGCGATCATCATGCAAAAGAAAAAAGGAACAAAAATGGTAAAAACTGGAATCATCGCCAAAAAGAAAAGAACTGCGGATATCAAAACAAATATCGACATTTTAGCCAAACCTAGAATCAGCATTCGACAAGTGGTCGCAAACCAGTGCCAAACGCCGGTAGTGTCCTGAGTGCGTACACCCTTGGAAACTAAAATCGACCCCGAGAGAAGGACGTAAAAGGGAGCACCGGTCACCGATAAGACTAAATAGGAAAAGTAAGAAAAAAACATAAATACAAAAAACCAAAATACACCCTGGAAAATCGCAGTAAAAAGCGAAATATCGCCCATTTTGATCTGATCGGAAAAACTGACAAGCCAAGGTAAATAATTAAATGCCAGCTGCATTAATGTGGCGCCACTCTGGAAGAAATGGACGATTGAATAAATCATCAATCCCACAAAAATCCAAAACGGAATCACCGCCAGAATAAACCATTTTAAACGCGAGAAAACTAAAAGCATCCCTTTGATAGGACTTAATAAACCAGTGATAAACTGCGCCAAGCTACTCATTGGCACCTTTCATTCGAGGTGGCGCTTTTTTAACGGGCGCTTCGTTAGGATTTTTACCTCGATTGGACGGCTGAACACCAATCTTTAAAGAATAGATTGTGCGTTGGATGCGTTTTTCTTGCTGTGCCATCGACTTAAAGAACTGAGAATTTTCATCCGTATTTTCGATGAGCTCCTGTGGACGACGATAGGACTTTAATACCTGCAACATATCCATCAGTTGAGATAACTTATCCAAACGAACTTTTTCTTTTTGTTGAAGCTCAACAGGATGAGGCGCTGGCGGCGTTTTAGAAAGATGCTGGTATAGATTTTCGTAATCCTCTCGTAAATGATTCAGAGCTTGCTTGGAGATATCTTGGTCTCCCATTTCGCCGATATCCAATAAATCACGTTGAGTCATACTGAGTCTTTCCATATGGCGCTCAAACGTCTCATCGATGGGCGTCGGCAAAGCCGCCAAGCTTTTATACAGCAAACTGGGATAGGGAGTGACATCTCCCCCCTTTTGCGGAGGAACAATTTTGACTTTACTTCTCCACTCTTTGGCTTTGTCCCACTGCCCCAACACATAATAAACATTGGCAATTCGCGCCGGAGTTTCTGTCTCAATCACATAAATATCTTGTAAGCCTGGGCTCTTGAGTAAATCCAAAAGCACAAGGAGCATTTGCGGATGATTCTTTTGAGCTTCGTAGATCCAAGAAAGACGGTGTAAACTTTGAGCGGTTACGGTGCTTTGGTAATTATTCCCGTGCTTCATCGCCTGGCGATAGGTTTCTTCGGCTTTGGAATAGTCTTTTTGAGTCTCGTAGAGACGACCCAGCGTCAGATACCCGTCCCCATGCCAACCAATATCGTCGGCTGAGGATAAGTATTTCTTCAACTGACTCTCAGCATCTTTAAACAATGATTCCCTCATAAGGATCTTGGCGCGACGAAGCTCTGCCGGTTCTTCGATGGTCACCTTATTGTTTTCTTGGAAGAATGAACTACAAGCGGAAGTTAGAATAAATAAGGTCAATAAAAAAAATCTCATTTAGGGCTCACTTGTTGCGAAAGCTTGGGAAAGATCGGC
>JAIEOS010000109.1 GCA_019750295.1 Bdellovibrionales bacterium
TTTGGCAAAATTGCCGCATTTTACAGTCGGCAATCAGGATTGGTGCACCGTATTCTTTTGTGCTGGCTTGTAGGAACTACCCTTCTGTCATTTTTAAACATCAAAAATTACGATTTGCACTTCGCATTCCGCGGGGCTCAAAAAGTGAGTCGCGATCTTTTAGTGGTCCATCTTCCGAGCGAAAGCGAGGCTGTCGATGAGGCAATTAAAATTCTACACGATTTTGAGGTTAAGGCCATCGTTGCTCCCGTGAATAAGAAAGACGCAAAGCTTTTTAGCCTTCACAAAGACGTACTGCTGGTCCCACGCAAAGGATTTAAACCCGATAAGGACGGCATTTTACGATCGGTCGAAGTGGCCGAGCCCGTGATCGAAGCTCTAGGCCTCAAAAAAGAAGAGAAGGAGCACCCTCCAACAGCATTGATCAACTTTCGCGGCGGTAATGCTACTTTTCCGTCAATTTACTTCTACGAAATTAAATCTCAGAAGATTCTTCCTTCCTTGGTGAAAGATAAAATCATTATCATCAATCTCCAAGATGAAGAGAACGAGCCCCTTCAAACGCCCGTGGGAGACCTTACACCGGCAGAAATACTGGCAACGACGATCGACAATATCCTTCTCCATCGATTTATTGCTCCCGCGAATTTCGCCGTTTCCGCAGCGATCACATTTTTTCTAACCACATTCATTGCGTTGTTGGTTTTTTATTTTCCATCCAATCTGGCGATTTTAAGTGTATTTATATGCATTCTTTTAACTTCGTCCTCCTGCTTTCTCCTTTTTGATCACTTTTATCTCTGGCTCCCACTCCTTGTTTTTATTATTCAAACACTTTTGACCTACCTGGTTTTTATTAATTATAAATTGACCAAAAAAGAGCAGCTCGCATGGCAATTAGAAAAACAAAAAGTTTATCAAGATGAGATGGACGAACTAAAGAAAAACTTTCTCAGCCTTTTTAGTCACGACCTAAAGACTCCCATCGCAAAGATTCTCGCTCAAATGGATATTCTAGAGAACTCAATCCAGGATCAAAATAAACTCTCTGATGGATTTAATAAAGTTCGTAAATACAGCCACGAGCTCAACCAGTATGTTAAAAACATTCTTAAAATTTCACAGATCGAATCTAATCGTTTTAATCTAAAAAAAGAGCCCTGCGATATCAATTTGCTGATCCGACAAGCCGTTGCCATTCTAGCTCCCATCGCCGAAGAGAAAAAAATTACACTGAATTCCCATCTCGACACTCTCTTCTCCATCAGCTGCGATAAGGATTTAGTTCAACAAATTATTTTGAATATTATCGAAAATGCGTTAAAATATTCACCGGCAAACACCTCGATCGATATTTATTCTCTCGAAGAAAACGATTTCGTGGTTGTACGGATCCAAGACCACGGAGAAGGCATTAAGGTCGATGACCAAGCCCGCGTGTGGGAGAAATTCTCCCGGGTAAACAACAAGACCGAGGGCACTGGCTTGGGTTTGTATCTGGTAAAGTATTTTGTCGAAGCCCACAATGGGGCTGTATTTATGGATAGTGAAGAAAACGTAGGAACGACAGTAACTTTTAAGTTACCGATCAGCTAACGGAGCAAAAATGCAAAAGCCCACCCGCATATTAATTGTTGATGACGAAGCCGATTTACGCGCCTCGATTATTTCTATTCTAGAACAAGAGATTCCTTCACCGCTGACTTGTGATCAGGCCGCGACAGGACTAGAGGCGATTAAGCTCGTCGAAACAAATTTTTATGATCTCATTTTGATGGACGTCAAAATGCCAGAAATGGATGGACTTCAAGCTCTGCAGAAAATTAAAGAACTCGATCCTCGAACTTTTGTGGTGATCATAACAGCTCATTCCAATGTGCGTGACGCAATCGAGGCGATCAAAGAGGGCGCCTACGACTATTTAGAAAAACCAATTAATCGCGCCAAGCTTTTAGAGATCTACAAAAAATCTCAAGAAGCAAAAGACCTTGTCACCGATCTGGTCGCCTCTCTTCCCATCTTTGATGACGATATTAATACCGAGTTTGTCGGAGAGTCTCAAAAAATGCGCGAAGTCTTTAACTTGGTTTATAAAGTCTCCAAAGTAGAAACCACCGTACTCATTCGCGGCGAGAACGGAACAGGCAAGGAACTTGTGGCTCGTGCCATCCATTATAACTCTCATCGAAAGTTTTCACCTTTCGTGGCCATCAACTGCGGAGCTCTCCCCGAAGGATTGATCGAAAGCGAACTCTTTGGCCATGAAAAAGGCGCTTTTACAGGAGCCGACGAAAGAAAGATCGGAAAATTTCAACTCGCCAATGATGGTACGTTATTCCTGGACGAAATCGGGGAACTTAAGCCGGAAATTCAGGTCAAACTCCTCCGAGTTCTCCAGGAGAAGAAGTTTAATCCTGTAGGCTCCCATCGCGAGTTGGAAACCTCGACTCGCATTATCGCGGCAACAAATCAAAATCTAGAGAAGCTGATCATTGACGGTCGATTCCGCGAAGATCTTTTTTATCGTCTCAACGTAATGCCGATCTTCCTTCCTCCACTTCGAGAACGCGTCGAAGACATCGAAAACCTCACTCATTATTTTATACAGAAATTCCGCGAAACGTATCAAAAGCCGGTTCCAACCGTGACGGATGAAGTTTTG
>JAIEOS010000110.1 GCA_019750295.1 Bdellovibrionales bacterium
ATCTTTTGGTTTTGCCACAGAGACTTATCGGGGAATTTTAGATTTCGTCAACAACACTGTTAACGCCCAACGTACGATAAAATGAATTTTCGTTGGTTGCTACTTGTTCCCATGATGACCTTAATCACAGCCTGTGGTTCGAACTCGGACGATCAGGAGACAGCGGTGGAGCAGGAGATTTTAAATGACCAACCGACAATTTCAGATACGTCTTCCGTCGGAATCGGCGAAGAGCCCTTGCTCGAAATGGATAAGATGGAACTTGAAAAGGCTTATACGGCTTTCGTGGCAAAAGGTGTTCCGGCGATTCCGCTGCGTCAGGCGCTTGATTTTTACAAGGACAACCGCGAATCCACCGGCGGCCTCAAAGATGCTTCCTGCTTAAAAACACCGATGAGCGAAACGGGGGAAATTCCGACCAACTCCAACCGCTTTGATCCCACAACAAAAGCTCTTCTCAAAAAAGGAATTCGCAACGAGCGCTATATTGTGATCGTCGATTTCACAGATACGAACACCTCACCTCGCGGTTATATTTTAGATATGGTAGATCTGACGGTGTTTAAATCGACAGTAGCTCACGGCTACGGCTCCGAGGCTGTGGGAGGAATTCCTCAAGTCTTTACCAACGTGGCCAACAAGGGCACCACCGTCAGCGGATTTTTTGTTAGCGCCGTAGTGACGTATCCTTATTACGGAACGACGGCGTCTTCCGGCGCTTACAATTCTACGGGATTAAGACTCTACGGTTTGCAATCCACCAACAACACAGCGGAAGCGACATCGAAAGTTTCTCATGGCGCGCCCTATGTCACTGAGGATCGCGCCGGAACCAGTGCGGGCTGTCCTGCATGGACTCAAGCCAACGCCAAGAAATGGCTTCCCGTCCTTAAGGGCGGAGTTCTTTGGTATCACTACACCAAGATCAACAAAGCGGCGAGCTACAAAGCTCCGTCGTGCTAGGGGCATCGTTAAGATGACGGTGAGGTTAGTAATCGCCGGGCAGGCGACCGGCGAGAATCTCTGCAAAAGGCTGAGTGGCTTCGATTCGGCTAAAAATAATTTTTAAGACTGCAGTGATCGGCACGGCGAGAAACATTCCCGAAACTCCCCAAATCAAGCCCCAAAAAACAAGGCAAATTAAAACGGTGATCGGGTGCAGGTCCATGACGTCGGCAAGCACTCTCGGCTCGATAATATTTCCGATAATAAACTGAAGCACCGAAAGTGTTCCAAAGATAAAAAAGAACTGCCACTCTAATCCATACATATAAAAAACCACCGGTGCCGGAGCAACGATCGCTAAGATGGGTCCAATGGTCGGGATAAAATTGAGAAGAATCGCTGCCAAAGTAAAGATGAGCGTGAGATCCACTTGAAACGATCCGAGAATCACTAAAAATACAAACCCAGCGGCAAAAGCTAAAAGCATTTTTTTAAGAGTGTATTCGAAGGTCTTAATCAAAATCGTGCGAATCGTGGGAGATTTAATCTGCGCGTTTTGATCTCCCATGATCATAAAAGAGGTGTAAATAATGATCAGGGTGAGATTGGCAATAACGATAAAAACCTGACTGGTGAGATCGCGCATATACACCAGAGGACTAAACTGGCGGGCTTGGTCGACGAGAAACGCTTTATCGACCTGGATGCCCTTAGGCAGTTGCTTCTCGACGGCGGTCAGAGCGTTTAAAAGATAGGTGTCAAAATTATTAATTCCAAACACGAGCTCTTTAAAAGCGGGAAGCATGATGACCACAACACCCGCACAAATGGCAAAGACCCCGATCATCGCCACGCTCAATGCTAAAATTCGGGGAAGTTTAAGGTGGACCTGAATCCAATAAATGATGGGAGCAAAGATGGCGTAAAAGAAAACTGCAAAAACAAAAGGCACCAGGACAGGCTTTGTGTAAGTAAGCACCGAGGCCACAGCGATTGTTGTGAGAATAACGAGGCATACCTGAATCGTCTTTGTAGCTGTGGTCATAAAGTGTGTACCAAATTTGAGAGTAAGGCTAAGGGCTTAGGTTGTACACACTTTTCTAGAATTACTGGAGAGTGGTTTTTCCTGCAAACGCAGGCTTAATGACGGGGAGAAGGGATTTGTTCTCTGGAATGTTGAGAACCATTTGCTCGTGAGCGGGACGGTTCTTTTTGATGAACTTAGAAAAGTCTTTGTCGTTAAAGAAGATTTCCGCGTTCTCATGAAGTTCTGCTTTAAGATTTTGAAGTTGGGACGGGCTTGCATTTTGAGCCGCATCTTTAAGAAGGGCGTAGCACAATTTGACGTCGGACTCTTGAGCGTCGTTGGCGGCCCAGTGAGGGTAGTTATCTTTAGCGAGAATGGCAATGGCTCTCACGGAGTTACAGGCTTGGATCTCGGTGTTGACGTCTGCGAGAGCTGCAGAGCTAACCATTTGAAGACCGATGATGATAGATATAATGAGTTTCATATATTCTCCCCTGAAGTTCTGACAGGAAAGTAAATCAAACTCCGTATAATTTAAAATTATTCATTTCAATCGACACCGATTAACTAGAATTATAGGTAAGGCAAGACATTGCCCCGCACAAATAGTGTGTTCTCTTTCTAAATTGGATTTGGGCATTTCCTTGACCCCATTTTTATAATTCATCATCATTTGAAGATGAAATACTTACTCCTCTTATTGTTGCTCATTAAACAGTCATCTGCTTTGGCCGCTGAGTTTTGCCAAAGTGCTCAACCCTCTTCGATGTCTAAGAGCGCGAAGCGAGACATCGATTTGGAGATCGAGAAGTTTGCCGGCAAAAAACCAATCGTCGAGCGGGCCGATCAAACGCTTTCAGGCCTGATCAAGGCCAAGAGTCCGATGATTTCCTCCTGGATTCTTAAAAGAAATCTTCAAGATCAAAGCGAGGATCAAATTGCCAAAGAGTGGAGAGCGTATTTTGCAAAAAACTTTATTTTAAGTAAATACCCTCAAGGTGATGCGGGCATAGACAAAGAAGTTGAAGCTTTAGTTGATCAAATTTTAGAGAAAAATTTGACTCCATCCTTCCGAGCGCGCGCGGAAAAACTCTTCGAGAGAGCGCAGGCGACGGCGTTGAACACCATCGATGAGCTTTCTATAAAAGAAAAGCCGCAGGCCATAGCTCGGATCAAAGCCATCAAGCTGTACTGGCCGCGGTCCTTAAAATCGTCAAGAAACAACAGCGTGCCATTGGACATTATTGATTGGAGCGTCGCTTACGACCCCAAGCCCAACGAAATCAACATCGGGGTGCAAGCTTTGAATTACCCCAATGACGAAACATTTATGGCCGTTTTTGCTCACGAAATGGGTCACGCCATCGATTCGTGCCGGTGGGGAATGTTTCTCAAAAAAGAATGGCCGTTTCGCAAGGTGGGAGACTGCTTACGGTCTGAAAAAAGTGTGGGCGCGAAAAAGCGAGACGATTCAATTCTCGCTCAAATCACTCCGGAACATAATATTTCCAGCGAGTTGATCCAGGAGCTCAAGCAGAATCCCACCTGCAACAAAGTAGGGTACCCGCCCGTGGGGATCCAGGCGGATCAACTCCCCGAATCTTTTGCCGACTGGTTCTCTGCAGAAGTCATGTCTCGAATGAAAAATATAGATGCTCACAAGCTCCGCCAGGATCTCTGCGAGGACAAAACGCTGGCCGCGGGCACGTCCTATCCCACAAACTCAGAGCGCCTTCGAAAAATCTATCTCGCCCACCCAAAACTCAAAAAGCCAACGGACGGGGGAGCAAGCCCATACTGCGAATTATAGATACCCTTACCGTGAGCGGCGTTCCTTAAGGATCATGTAGCTGTGAAAAAAGAAGGCGACGAGCCACTTCACCCAGATGGCCGTAGCCCCGTAAGAGAAAGCGTAAATTCCAGTGGTGATGGAGGCGAACACCCCCATCCAATGCAAATGCTCCCGCCGTGGCATAACAATCGAGATCAAAAAGATCACCGTAGAAATCCACCCAATCGCCTCAATCAAAATAAACCTATAATCCATAAGTAAGATCCCAAAAAACAACGAAAAGGATCGCCGCACCTTTTCTTCTTTTCTTTTTACTGAGTGAACGCTTTAATGTTTAAAAAAGTTTGGTGGCTTTTCTTTCGGACGCTCGAACCCGAGTTCCGCTTCCCGCGGGGGCGATGGTGCGAAGCCTAATAGATGTTTCGCCCCTTGCTGTCCGAGCGGTGAGAGTGTCCGAAAGAAAAGCCACCAAACTTTTTTAAACGTTAAACCGGAAGAAGATAATATCGCCGTCTTTCACGACGTACTCTTTGCCTTCAGAGCGATACTTTCCAGCGTCTTTCACGGCCTGTTCGCTCTTTAAGTTGAAGAGGTCGGCACAGTTGTAAGTTTCGGCGCGGATAAAGCCTTTTTCGAAGTCGGTGTGAATCACTCCTGCGGCTTGTGGAGCCTTGGTGCCTTTGCGAATCGTCCACGCGCGGACTTCTTTTTCGCCCGCCGTAAAGTACGTGTAAAGACCGAGGAGTTTATAAGCCTCGCGGATCAAACGGGTGAGGCCAGATTCCTTAACTCCCAAGCTATCTAAAAAGTCCTTGCGCTCTTCAATCGGAAGCTGAGCGATCTCGGCTTCCATCGCACTACAAATATTGATCGCGAGATTTCCTTCTTTCGAAGCATAGTCGGCCACTTTTTTAGACCAGTCGTTGCCACCAGAGGTAAAATCAGCTTCGTTGAGGTTACAAGCGTAGAGAGTGGGTTTAGACGTGAGGAGCTGAAGGCTCTTCATGATCGGTTCTGTTTTTTCGTCGAGTTCGATGGTACGAGCCGGCTTTCCCGCAGATAGTGCGGCGTGAGTTTTAAGAACAAGATCTAATTCCATCAGCATGTTGGGATCTTTGCTGCTCTTCGCGGTCTTCTCGATGCGCTGACGGCGTTTATCAATAGAATCGAGATCGGCAAGCATCAATTCTGTATTAATCACTTCGATATCACGAATAGGATCTACCGAGCCCGAAACGTGAATCACATCGGGATCATCAAAGCAGCGAACCACGTGAATGATGGCATCGGTTTGTCGAATGTTTCCTAAAAACTGATTTCCTAAACCTTCGCCTTTGCTCGCGCCTTGCACAAGACCCGCGATATCCACAAACTCAATCACCGTCGGAACAATACTTTGCGGTTTTACAAAACCCACGATTTGATCCAGTCGATCATCAGGGACTTTCACCACGCCGACGTTAGGGTCGATGGTGCAAAACGGGTAGTTGGCGGCTTCGGCTTTGGCCGACGTCAGAGCATTAAAGAGAGTACTTTTACCCACGTTCGGAAGGCCGACGATTCCACACTGAATTCCCATTATGACTCCTGAATGACTTTATTAAATTGCGTTGCTGTTTTTTCGTACCCTTTAAACACCAGAGATTCAAGGGCGTCGATCCCATAACTTAAAAAGTCAGGGAGCTTGTTCATCTCGTCTTTACTAAATGGCGCAAGGACATAATCGGCCACATCCATAGGGCCACTGGGACGACCGACCCCTAATCGCAGGCGATGGTATTTATTGGTGCCCAGTTTAAGATGAGTGTCGCGGATTCCGTTGTGTCCACCATGGCCGCGCTCTTTTTGCATCTTGAGCTGACCAAAGGGTTGATCGACTTCGTCGTGAGCCACAAGGATTTTATCCAGATCGATTTTGTAAAAGTCCACAAGTCCACGGACCGAATCTCCAGAGAGGTTCATAAACGTTTGCGGTTTGCACAGAATCACTTTTTCGGATTTGCGAGTGTCCTGATCTGTGAGAGTGAAGTGGTAGGTGAGAGCTTTTTGCTCGGATCGCTCGTGGGGATTGCCGTTCGAGCGCACCAGGGCATCGATAAGCATAAAGCCAATATTGTGACGGGTGAGAGCGTATTTATTGCCAGGATTTCCGAGACCGACGATTAGCCACATAGGATGAGCCGCATAGGGTGAGTTTGCTCCGCTCTAAACCTCGCGAAAGAATTCGCGAGGCAGGAGATAAATCGATTACTTCTTCTTGTCAGCAGCAGGGGCTGCAGCAGCGGCAGGAGCTGCACCAGCAGCTGGAGCGGCGCCCGCAGCAGGAGCAGCAGCATCTGGAGTCGCAACGGCTTCTTCGACGTAAGCTGTCACAGTGGCAAGAGTACGTTCACCAGGAGTGACCGCACGAACGCCGTTCGGAAGTTTAAGATCAGACACGTGGAGAGAGTTGTTCATGCGAAGCTCTGTCACATCGGCGACGAGATTTTTAGGAATGTCGTTAGGTAAACATTCGATTTCCACTTCGTGCATAACGATTTGGAAGATCCCGCCTTCTTCTTTAACGCCGGCTGGAGTTCCTGTGAACTCGAGAACCATTTTCAAGCGAACTTTGCTCGACATATCTAAAGCGTAAAGATCCAAGTGAACGGGGCGATCTGTCACTGGATGACGTTGAATGTTTTTGATCAAAACTTTTGTATTCTTGAACTTAGGGCTATCGCTCTTAAGATCAAAAATTGTAGATTCGAAACGAGCGGATAAATACTTCGTTACGATTTTTTCTTCGATGAGACCATTTTCGTTTTTGAATTTTGGTCCGTAGATCACGGTAGGGACTTTTTTCTCTACGCGAGAACTGCGGGAGTGCGCTTTACCAGCTGAACGCTCTTCGATGCTTAAAACAAATTCTGAACTCATATGGGACCTCTTCTTTTATTAAATCTCAATTAATCAAATAAAGAACTGACAGATGCGTTTCCGTAAATTCTTTGTATCGCTTCTGCAACCACCGGAGCCATCGATGTGACGGTGATCTTTTCACACGTTTGAGACCTCTCCGAAAGCGGAATGGTATCGGTAACAATCACTTTTTCGAGGCCGGATTCCGTGATTCTGTTGATCGCGGGACCTGAAAAAAGCGCGTGGGTTGCAACGGCAAACACCTTTTTTGCACCATTGGTTAGCAGGCTGTCAACACCTTGTGTAAGAGTGCCCGCCGTATCAATCATATCATCCACGATGATCGCCGTTTTATCCCGAACATCTCCAATTAAATGGAGTGCTTTCGCCTCGTTAGGGCCTGTACGGCGTTTATCAATGATGGCGATAGGGGCGTCGATCCGTTTGGCAAAGGCCCGAGCTCGCTCCACGCCACCGGCATCGGGGCTCACGACGACGTAATCTTTACCTTCGCCAAAGTTGTCTTTCCAGTATTGAGCGAGGGCGGGGATCGCGAACAAATGGTCCACGGGGCAATTAAAAAAGCCTTGGATCTGGGCGGCATGGAGGTCCACACACAAAACGCGGGTGGCGCCAGCCGTGGTGATGAGATCGGCCATGCATTTCGCCGAGATAGGGGCTCTGGGAGCCACTTTGCGGTCCTGGCGGGCATATCCGTAGTAGGGAAGAACGGCGACGATGTTTTTCGCCGATGCCCTTTTGAGAGCATCGAGCATGATAAAAAGTTCCATGTAACTTTCGTTCACCGGTGGGCAAGCGCTTTGAATTAAAAACACGCTGGCTCCGCGAACGCTTTCTTGAATTTCCACCTGGATTTCGCCGTCGGCAAAGCGCGAGATGGTCGATTTTCCGAGGCGAGTGCCGGCGTGTTTCGCCACGTTTTCGGCAAAAGCTCGATTCGAGTTTCCAGTGAAAATTCGTAGATCGTTCATGAGGGATGGAGTAACACGCAGAGAGAAATATTGTCTAGGGAAAGGTACTAAATTCTCCGAGGAGCTGTCTCATTTCGAGAACGACTCCATCGAGGTCGAGGCTCTTCGCTTCACAATTGTGGAAAAATGGCTCAAAATGGTACTAAAATATTGTATTTGTTAAAGAATTTTAATTCTTTGTCCGACAAGGAGACATGGTAAAAGCGCTCCATTCCATTCTGTTAATAGCAGCTCTTTTATTAGTCACTTCGGCCTGTTCGAAGGAGATGAAAATCATCTCTGATCGCTTTAGTAGCAAAAACATGAAGGTCGAAGGATTTAAAAAGCCACAGGAAGAAGACTACTTCTCCGTGAATAATTACATGTTCGAGTGGCAACCCTTTGAGAGAACCGGGGTTCAAGCCCAACTCCCATTTCCAGAAAATCTTTATCACGTGACCGTTTACGAGAGCGACGACTGTAGTGGTCCGGCCTTTTTTCGCGCCGATACCGCTCAACCGCAATTTGATATGACGGGTCTCTCGACAGTCGGAATTCCGATGACGATGGGTGTGCAAATTCGCTTCCCTGATTTGTCTTTGGGCCCGCTCCAGTGTTCAAAAACGGTGGAGCGCGATACAGTGCCACCGACATTAACCTTAGTCAGTTCCTCGGCGTCCCCGTCGCGCGATGCTTCTGTGACTCTCTCCGGTGTTTGTACCGACAATCGAAAAATTAAAGAAGAAAGCACCATTCGAATTTGTATTAAACAAAATGCCGTTTGTACTCCCGCTGATTATTCCGTCACCGTGGATTGCATGTCGGGAAATTATTCTTACACTTTTGCACCCGCAGAAGGCCTGTTCAATGTCAGCGCCTATGCGGTGGATCATGCGCAAAACGCGTCGACCTCTGAAACTTTAGGCTTAGTGATTTATGATCGCTCTCCACCAATGGCTTTGAATTTTATTTCGCCAGCGAGCGCGATTGTCGTAGGAGCATCGCAGTTTGAATTCACTTGGTTGACGTCCGATGCGGGGCTTGCGGGTCTCTCATTGACTCAACCCTTCGAATTGCGACTTTATAATTCTAACAACTGCAGCGGTGGAATTGTATCCACGTCAAATCCAATGACGGCGTCACAAACGGTCACTGGTCTCGCAGATGGCCAAACCTATTCCGCATCGGTGACAGTGAGAGACGAAGCTGGAAATATTTCGAACGCATTTTGCTCCCCCGCGATCACGGTCGCCGCCTCCGCTCCGGTGCTAGCGTTGAGCGATTCGACGAATACGATCGTTCCAAACCAATCGAGTTTTGCAAAGACTCTCAGTATTTCTGCGAGCATCTCTAATGATGCGGCGGCTGATGAATGGTGTTTGAGCGAAACGCAGAGTTCCGCACCGACAGCCATGAGCTGTTCGGGAACGGGTTGGTTAGGAGCTCGCCCTACGTCTTTTGTATTGAGTGGCGGAGATGGAAATAAAACAGTTTATCTCTGGATTAAAGACGTCGTGAACAATGTGGTCAGTCTCCACGGCACAGACACTCTCGTGTTAGATACGGACGCGCCAGATGTGGATTTTTCGAGTTCGCCCTTAGCCAACACCGAGCACGACTCTTCGGTGGTGATTAGTGGTGCCTGCGAAACGGGTCTTGCGGTGAATGTCGCTGGAGCCGGTGTTGCAAATCCCGGCAGTGCCACTTGCGGAAGTGGCACTTACTCTTTTATTGCTAATTTTACTGCGGGAGATGGAAGTAAAGTCGTTCAAATTAGTCAATTGGACAATGCGAGTAATGTGACTCAAATCTCACGAACATTTATTAACGATACGACCGCACCGGTGATCGCGATCACGGCGCCTGCCGCGTTAGCGAATGTTTCGGGATCGTTGATGGTCAGTGGGACTTGCGAAGACGGATACCTTGTCAACTTCACAGGTGATATCAATCCTGTGGCTGGCGTCATGTGCAGTGGTGGGGTCTTCTCGAGATCTGTTGTTCTCAATGGGGTTGATGGGGCAAAGACAGTCAACATCAGTCAAACGGATGCTGCAGGAAATACGGGGATAGATAGTCGCAACTTTATTTTAGATACCACTCTCCCAGTGATCACTCAGACGACATTAACCACTCCTTATTATAGTAATACAAATACGGTCACTTTTGGAGGCACCTGCGAGACCGGTCTGGCCATAACGGCTCGACGCTCAGGCGTGCTTGAGAATACAACAACTTGCGCTGCCGGCACATGGTCTTACTCTGTCGCCGCGCAGACCACCGATGGAACTTACAATTATACTTTTGAGCAAACCGATGCGGCCAATAACTTAGGTGTCGTTGCGGGGCAGTGGATTCGGGATACGGTGAATCCTGTTTTAACATTCACATCAGCGAGCTCTTGGACCACTTTTGGTAACAGCGTCACATTTACCGGAACTTGCGAGAGCGGTTTGGGCAATATTGTTGTCAGTGGAATCGATAGCGCCACGACAGCTTGTAGCTCGGGCTCGTGGTCCTACACCGTAGCGACACAAACGACCAATGCCAATCGAAGTTACACGTTTACACTGACAGACGCCGCCGGAAACGCCACCGCCATCGCGGGAAGCTGGGTTCGTACCATCGTCGCACCTGTCTTTACATTAACGGATACGACGAACACGATCTTTATTAATCAATCCAATTACGCCAAAACAACGACAGTCACCGCAAGCATTACCAACGACAACGGCGCGACAGCCTGGTGTCTGAGTGAAACTCAATCGACAGCGCCGACCTCGGTGAGTTGTTCGGGAACGGGTTGGTTAGCCACGCGTCCAACGAGTTTTGTCCTATCTACACCCGATGCGACAAAGACGGTGTATGTCTGGCTTAAAGACAATTTAGACAATGTGCTTTCTTTGAGTGATACGCACTCTATTGTTTTAGATCGGGTGGCCCCTTCGGTCGCGATATCCACACCTGTGGCAAATTCGGTTCATGCCGGATCTGCGACCCTCACGGGGACGTGTGAGAGCGGAATTACAGTGGTGTTCTCAGGAGACATCACTGGATCGCCCACCGCGAGCTGTGTCGGCGGAACTTTTTCTCAGACCGTGAGTTTTTCTGCGGCCCAAGGTGCCAAATCAGTTCAGATCGAGCAGCAAGATGCCGCTAGTAATACGGCGACGGCCTCCAGATCTTTTATCAACGATACATTGGCTCCCAACTTAACGATCGATGCGCCGATCGCTAACACGTCGGCTCAGTCAGGCGTCACCTTGACGGGAAGTTGCGAAACCGGGCTCAATATTCAGTTTACAGGGGACTTGCTTTCCAATCTCACTGTGATGTGTTCGGGTGGGGCGTACTCGCAATCGGTATTTTTCTCAGCAGGGAATGGGACCAAATCGATTAGTGTTTCGCAAACCGACGGTGTCGGAAACGTAGCGCTGATTTCTCGAAATTTTATTCGAGATACGGTCGCTCCAGCCATCACTCAGACCACGTTAGCTTATCCCCATTACAGCAATACAAACACGGTCACTTTCGGGGGAGCGTGCGAAACTGGATTGACCGTAACGATTCGTCGCGGGGGAGTCGGGGATGGAACAGCTCCTTGTACGGCGGGAACTTGGTCCTACTCCGTAGCGACTCAAGCAACGGACGCCACTTATGATTATACCTTCGAGCAGACGGATGCCGCGCTCAACGTGGGATCCACGGCGGGGCGATGGGTTCGAGATACGAATCCTCCGACGTTAACCTTTACATCCTCCTCGAGTTTTGTGACACCGACAAACACCGTTACCTTTGCTGGAAACTGCGAGAGTGGTTTGCCGAATCCGATCGCTGTGAGCGGAACAGATTCTAACACGACCCCATGTTCCTCAGGTAATTGGTCCTACACAGTAGCGACACAAGTCACCGACGGGACTCGCGGATATAATTTTACGCTGTTTGATCGCGCGGGAAATAGCACGGTGATCGTTGGAAGTTGGGAGAGAAACACGCAATATCCGGCCTTAACCGTCACCAGTGCGACCACAGTGATCAATACGGGCATCACAGCAAGCTTTAGTGGGAATTGCGAAGCCGGTATTGATGTGGAAGTCCGTTTGGGTGGATCATTGATCCATACGATGAATTGCCCTGGCGGGACGTTTATCTATTCTCCCAATGAAGTGACCGATGGCAATCGCGTTTATGAGCTCCGTCAAACCAATGCACTCCCTCTCTCTACAAATGTCAATGTGACCTGGATCCGAGACACCGCGGGGCCCGTGTTTACTGCGGGCCTTATGGACATCAACGAAAATGCGGTGGAGTCGAATTTGGCGCGGGTGTTTGTGGATGCCCAAGCTATTGATGCTTTAACTAAAGTGACACACTTTTGTTTTAAACTGAACAACACGGCTCCTTTGCCGGCGGACAGTTGCTTTGTCGCCGTGGACGATCCTGCGGTAGGATTAACTCCGTCGGGAACATTGAATTTAGTCAATTACCCTTTTAATTTACCGATTGTCCCTGACAATTATGTGATCTACGCATGGGCGAAGGATGAAGCGAATAACGTTTCAGTCATGACTGCGAGCGGAGCCGGAACGACTCAGAGAGATAAAGATGATATCTTCTTTGTCGTTTATAATCCGCCGGAGGTGAAAAAGCTGATTATAGGTAGCAACGACTTCCCAGCCGATCCTCCCTCAAATTCTGATCTGACTGTTGGGGCTGGCCAACCGCTGTATATCAAATGGGAAATCGCTGATGACAAACCCTTTCCGGGAACGCCCGTAGATCTCTACTTCACGACGGATGATATCGCCTATACATTAATTGTGGCTGGATTGAATAATGGTCAAAACGGAACGTGTACAATCAATCATGGTTCGACATCGGCTGATGACACCGCGACTGGATGTTACTATTGGGCGTCCGCTCCCGTGGGTGGCTATATGCGTATCAGAGCCGTCGTTCGAGACAGCGATGGTCTCAGTGCCGGATTTACATCGGTGGGTATGAACGTGGCCACGTCAATGCGGTTTATTGCCGGAAACACGGATCTAGGAACCAACCTGAGTGCTCAGGCGGCGATGTTTACGTATAGATCAGACTCTTACCTCTACGCGACGGATTCTCACAGTGTGGTTGTCGCTCGAGACGGAACTGTTTACTTTAAGGATGCTCATCGAGGAATTTTAAAAGTTGATGCGGCTGACGGGGTTCAGCGTTTGTTTATTCCTAAAACGGGAAACTCAACCGGGGATAATGGTCCTGTCGCCAACGCTACTGTTAGATATGTCACAAAAATTGCATTAGATCATAATCTCCCGACGCAAAGATTATTGCTTTTTGACTACGACCGCATTCGCCGCGTAGATTTAGCCACAGGAATCATTACAACGGTGGTCGGAGGATCGGGCTCTGATGATTCCGACAACGTTGCAAATCCATTACAGGCTCGAGTCGATCCACTCACGGAAGATATGTATTGGATGAGAATGTTAGTCTTTATGGCCCTCCCCAATGGAGATTTTCATTTCCAGGCGTCCAATGACCGAGCTTATGGTCATCGTTTGATCGATCAGCCTCGTATACGAATTCTTAAGGCCAATAACACAATCGAGTCTTTTAAAGTGAACACGGTGACTTCAACCACAGATCTTCCCGCCTATGGAGATATTCAAAGATGCCGCAATCGAGGAATTGGCATTCGCTATGATAAAGCCACGTCGACGATTATGGATCGCATTCTCTCGATCCGAATCCATCCTTACTGGAATCCGGCCGACGGTTGTACAACCGGAGGAGATTTATCCACTTATTCAGCGTTAGATAATAACGGAAATAGCTTATCTGTCCATCCGCCACGTGTGGCCTATTGGACCGAGCACGGTGGCTTTCATACAGGACTGGATGGGAATCTTTATTTGTTTTACAAACCCCCGCCTTCTGGAATTTGGAAGTATCAGCCGGGTGCTCCGGGATCTTGGACTCAAATCGTTGGCCACCCTGATGGCGCCAACGGCGATTGCGCCGACGGAACTCCCGCTCTCAGTTGTCGCGGAACGATCTCTGATATGTTCGTCCAAGAGGACGGAACACTCTATTATCTCGACTCCGGTCGAATTCGTACGCTGACACCGAATGGAAATATTGTCACCCTTATGGGGCAAGGACTGATTTCGGGTGAGGGTGGACCGGCTCTGTCTGCAAGATTGGGAACGGGTCTCCACGAATTTAGACCTCGAAATAATAGCGCCATTGTTTTTTCCAGTCGCGCAAACAATAAGTTATACGAGTTTGATCCGGAGGGAACACTCTACCACCTTGCAGGAAATGGACGGTTCGACGCCGCGGCCACGGGAGTGGATGCGCGTATGACAGCCACAAATTTTGAATGGCCGCATAACACAGGCGATGACTTTGGTTTAGATCCAGTGACAGGAGATGTTTATCATCACGCTGGAACTTGGGATATTATGAAATTGACTCGAGATACGGCGGCCGTCGGCTCACCCGGGCAATGGAGTTTATTCCAAGGCCAGGGAACGTATCATTGGTCGAATCCCGCGGCAGATGGGCAATCGAGCATTCATTTTACTTCTGAGTGCGGAAGCTATGGTTTTGATGCGGGAACTCGAAGAGATCCTCACTGTTGGTATTCTCCTCAAGTGGCAGGTTTTGGAAATAACAAGCTCTTTATGCATAAAGATGAGCATTCCTTTTTCATAAGTACGGGAGGATGGTCGACGCGAAATCGGATGGTGAAGCTCTACGACGTCACCACCAAAATCCAGACTCCGCTGGTAGGAGTGGTCGGTTACGGCAGTGGTAATGATAATACGACCTGTCCCGATGGAGTCTCATTGGCCGCCTGTGAATTCTTCACCTCACACTCGGTTTATATTACGACTCCTATTTACGATTCTGTAGATAATAAGTGGATGACGGTCCGAACCCATTGGTCCACCATTTATCGGATGGTGCCGGGGGGTGTGATGCAGGCCTCGTGGACAGTGAGTGAGCCAGTGATCGCTTTTGCCCATCGTCGCTATGCGGGGGACGAGTATATTTATTATTGCTCGAACTCATCACGTCAGATTCGACGAAAAAATATGAATAGTGGCGTCGAAGTGGCACTGCCATGGCCGATTGCGGCTGTGAAATGCGTCGAGGGATCAATGCATTGGGATAATAATCGCGGAAGTTTAGTCTTCCTCTATGAGCAAAACGGTCTTCATGGATTTGCGGAATACTTAGATCCAGCACCGTAGCGATTAGAGTGTACTAAAAAATTCGACGATTTTTTTCGCGGCTTGGGCGCGATGGGAGAGAGTGTTCTTTTCTCCGTCGCTGAGTTCACCTAAAGTTTTAGTAAATCCATCGGGGATGAAGATGGGATCGTAGCCAAAGCCGTTGGTTCCTGTAATCTTGGGTGCAATTTTTCCGTGAAGTTGAGCGCTGTAGACTTTTTCCTCTCCGGTGGGGGAGAGCAACACTAACGTGCATTCAAAGTGAGCCTTGCGATCGGAGATGTTCCGAATCTGCATCATCTTTAAAAGCTTGGCGATGTTTTCCGGCATGCTGGCCTTCTCGCCGGCGTAACGGGCGGAATGCACTCCAGGAAGGCCGCCGAGTCCATCGACCGATAAACCGGAATCATCGGCCAAGACCCAGTCCTCATTTGCAACTACGGCTTTGAGAGCCTTGGCTTTGATGCGAGCGTTGTCGAGAAAGGTTTTTCCATTCTCTGGAGGTTGAGAAAATACAGGGAGCTCTTTTTGCGAGTGTAATTCTAAAGGTACGCTTTTTAATAGAAGTTTAAACTCGGTGAGTTTTCCATTGTTGCCGGTGGCAATCCATAACTTAGCCAATTTCGATCCCCATTGAGTTGAGACATTTCTTTTGAATCTTGAAAAGTTCTGCGCAGCCTTTTTGGGCGAGTAAAGACATTTTCGTGAGATGTTCGGCGGTGAATGGTTTTTCCTCGGCGGTTCCTTGAATTTCCACAAACGCGTTATCATGATTCATGACAAAGTTCACGTCGGTCTCGGCGGAGGAGTCCTCGAGATAGCACAGATCCAAAAGAGGTTCGCCGTTCACCATTCCCACACTCACGGCACTAATCATCGAAGTCATTGGAATTTTAAAGTTCGGCTCACGATCACGTAAGTAGGCGAGGGCCTGGGCGAGAGCCACAAAGCCCCCAGTGATGGCCGCTGTGCGAGTTCCCCCATCGGCCTGCTGCACATCACAATCGATGGTGATCATGCGCTCACCGAGCGAAAACAGATTCGTGCTGCTACGAAGACTGCGAGCGATCAGACGAGAGATCTCTTGAGAGCGTCCACTAGCGGCAGTTTTTTCGCGATTCATCCGATCGTGAGTGGAGCGCGGGAGCATTCCGTATTCGGCAGTGATCCAGCCTTTCCCTTGGCCTTGAAGCCACTTGGGAATGCTCGGCTCAATGCTCGCGGTGCACATCACATGTGTGTGACCATACTTGATCAAAGCGCTGCCCTCGGCATAGCGATTGACAGACGTTTCGATAGTTACGGGACGAAGTTGATCGTTTGCTCTTTTATCATGTCGTGTGCTCATAGTGAGCCCTACTTTAGAGCTTTTGTCTGTTCTTTGTCTAGAGTTTCTTTGTAATCTTTAAGGCCCTTATAGATGGCCTGAGCGATTTCTTTTTGATAGGCGTCAGTGACTAAACGCTTCGATTCTTTTTCGTTAGAGATAAAACCAATTTCGACGAGAGCGGAGGGGATGCTTTGCTGAACAACGGCAAAAGGCCCTTGTTTAATCGCTTGCGGACGCACTTTCGAAAAGGGAACTTTCCACTCGTGAATAATATGCCAGCTCAGTTCGTAGCTCTTAAGAGTCGACATCGATTTTTTAAGATCGGCGAGGATACTTTGAAGATCGCCTTTCTTTTCTTTTCGTGAAAAATTTTCGTCCACTTGATTTTCTTGATGGGCGAGCATCAAGCTTTCGTCGTCAGGATCGAGTTCGTTTCTAAAATAGATTTCCATTCCTTGAGCGCTGGCGTCGGTGGATGAGTTGGCGTGAACACTTAAAAATAAATCCGCTTGGCTTTTAGCACCGATCTTGACGCGCCGATGGAGTTCGAGCTGGCGATCATCGGTGCGAGTGAGAAACGCTTTAAATTCTGGGTCCTTGTTGAGAATGTCGTTGAGTTTTTGCGACACTCCGAGAACCACTTTCGACTCGTTGGCCGATCCGCGAGTGGCTCCACGATCCATGCCGCCATGGCCGGGATCAATCGCTATAGTAAAGGCTTGAGCGGAATTGAAAAGCAGAGCACAAGTCGCCCACAGAATCCCTCGCATTAGAACAAGTATCCTATGCGCAGACCCATGAGCGATGTGCTGACGTCGCCTCCGGAGGGGTAGTAGTAATAAATAAAATCAATGGGAATCGTCATCGAGCTTGTGCGGTATTCAAGGCTTGCACCAAACTCACCTACGGCGACGGTGTCAATCGAGGCGATCGCTGTCGAGGAAGAGCTCATCGGGTGGAAAATCCCAGCGCCGGCGAGAAGTTTAATTCCAAAGCTTTCACCGCCAAACACTTCGTAGCGGAGTAAAGCATCTAAACTCAAGTAGGTGATTTTTGTTCCGATAGTCCCGATAGTTTGATAATTGCTCTCGGGAGTTTTCCCAGAGCCACTGACATCGAAGTTCTCAAGTCCGGCGAGGAGTTGGATATCTAAAGACTCGGAGGTGGGATAAATGTACGCTCCACGAAGTCCAAGGCTAGAGCCCGATTGCGAGGAGGTCGTCGCATCTTGTTTAACGTCTTGTGTAGCAGAGGCATATCCCAGAACGACGCCCCACTTTGTGGCCATTCGATTCCGACGTCGACGTTTCGTGCCTGATTCTGAATCTGAACTCTCGGAAACACTGGACTTTGATTTTCTGGAGGAAGCGGATTTTTTTCCAGCCCCTTTAAATACAGTCAGATCGCCGCGTTTGGCTTTCCCTTTACCGAGAACACCGACGGCTTTAAACCCCTGAACTTTTTTAAGCTGAAGAAGCCCGGTTTTTTTACCGTTAATATCTGTCACATAAAAAATATCGTTATTGGCAAATGTGCCTTCTTCTTCGGGAGAAAAAATAACATAAACTTTTTTGCCACTCGTTTTGAGAACTTTTCCTGCATACGACGGATAAGAAAACAAAAAGAGTGCAAACAACACGACCCAAAATGGCTGATGACGCATGAAGTCCCTCTGCCATTAGAATACGGCCCCGAGGGAAGAAGTCCAAGTAAAAGCCCTTAGACTCTGGTCCTTTGGTACCCGGTACCTTTTGCGGATGCATTGTATAAAAAAAGCGGCCTAGGCCGCTTTTTTTATACAATGCATCCGCAAAAGGTACCGGGTACCAATTAGAAGGGGATTTCGTCGTTGGAGTCGAAGCTGGGTTCTGGAGAGAAGTCGGCAGCGCCCGCGGATGGGCCACCACTGTTTTGAGAGGCGCGATCTCCTCCGCCAAGGAACTGGACATTGGCCGCAACCACTTCTGTGGCGTAGCGCTTTTGACCTTGTTGGTCTTCCCAAGAGCGAGTCTGAAGTTTACCTTCTACAAACACTTGTCGACCTTTGGCGAGGTGCTGAGCGCAGATTTCTGCGAGTTTACCCCAAACCACAATGCGATGCCATTCTGTGCGTTCTTGCTTTTGACCATCGCGATCCACCCAGTTTTCACCGGTAGCGACGTTAAAATTGGTCACAGTTTGACCTGAAGAGAGAGTTTTCATTTCTGGATCCGCACCAAGGCGTCCAACGATCATTACTTTATTCACAGACATATAGCCCCCGATTTGTAGATAGAGTTTTTCGCAAAAAGAGAATATCGGGTCAATTAAAAATTAGGCAGAGATGCACAATGAAAAGATCGATGCTGAATTTAACAGCAGCAAAAACTCAATTCCGGAAAGATTCGTACGGAATTGCTTCTGAATTTCTCGTAGGCCCATTAATAAGAGCGCCATAAAAATAGGAACTCTTCTACAGGAGCGTCATATTTTTAGAGAAAACTCTCCAGATAATTGAGAGAGCGGATGCCGAACCAGCTCATTTTTTCTCCATCGACCAAAGCGACAGCTCCGGGCAACTCTTCCATGGCGTCTCTCCGCTTTTCAAACGGGTAAGGCTCCGAGGAGCAAAGGAATAAATTTTTAGAATTTTTAAAGTCATTGAGTTCAAACTCGGGATATTTGTCGCTTCCCCAAATCTTAAGTCCAAACCATTCGAAGAGCGAACCAACAAATGTCGGTGCGCCCGCCGCCATCCAAGGATTGCGCCAAATCACGTACACAATGTTTTCAGGATCAAAATCTAAAGGCTTTACCCATTCCAAAAGTGCCGGAGGAAAATCTTTCTCCGAAGAAATTTGCGGAGTGCTTGCGATCACTCGCTCCCACCGCTGGGCCAACCCTAAAAGTTTTGGAGCTTGAAATTTTTCGGCCAGATGTCGGAGCTCTCGAGGCATATCCTGCATAGATTGCACATGGGTTGCAATGTAGGGGACCGGACAGGCCTTTGCCATTTCTAAAGTGTTTTCTTCTTTATCGAGGAGAACGAAGTCGGGCTGATATCCTGCCACTTTATCCCAATCGACATCTTTCGTGCCGCCGACTGCGGGAATGAACTCCATCATGTCTTCGGGATGTATACAAAAGCGCGTGCGCCCGATGACGGGCACTCCAGCAGCAATGAGAGTTTCGGTCCACGAGGGAACTAAAGAGATCACCGTCATAATTACCAATCGATAGGGAAGTAATCTTTTAAGAATTTTCCACACCAGTGTTCGCCCGTCAAAATCCCGTCGAAGAAAGGATCGCAGACACGAGCGGCACCATCGACGATATCTAAGGGCGGCTGAAAATCATGAATTTCGGTTTTCGACTGAGCTAGATGTGCCGGATCTTCATCCGTCACCCAACCGGTGTCGACCGCATTCATAAAAATTCCATCTTTCGCAAGATCTTTGGCAGAGGTGTGAGTGAGCATGTTCAAAGCGGCTTTCGCCATATTTGTATGAGGGTGGCGATCTTCCTTATGGAAGCGGAAAAACTTTCCTTCCATTGCGGTCACGTTCACCATATGCTTTTGACCCGTATAATCCCGGCGCATGATTGGCGCTAATCGACTGCAAAGAACAAACGGAGCAATGGAATTCACCAACTGCACTTCGAGCATTTCGGGCGTGGGAACTTCCGCCAATTTCAATCGCCAGCTGTTTACTTTTCGCAAATCCACTTGTTGAAGATCGGCGTCGAGCTCGCCTCGAGGGAAAACTTCCTCAACCGCCAAGGAGTTATCATAAGAGTAAGGAATCTGCGAGAGCTGTGCCGGAGCCCTTAAGCCGATTCCAGGACCGTGCCCATGCCACTGCACCGGAAGCTTTGAATCGGGCTCGACACCACTCAACTGATGAAGATCATTTTTAAAGGTGGTGTAGCTTTTAAGAAGCTGCTGGGCTTCGGCTGGTAAATCCCCAGGAGAGAGAAGTTCGTTCTCCATCATGTGGGCGTAAAATCCGGGAGGACGTCGTACAGTTTGAGCGGCGTTGTTGATCAAAACATCTAAACGATCCAAAGTTCGATCGAGATGCATGCAGAATAATTCCACGCTGGGCGTGTGGCGCAAATCCAGACCGTAAATTTGCAACCGATCTTTCCATTCGTTGTAGTCGTCTTCTTTAGAGAATCTCAGAGCCGAATCGTGAGGAAATCTTGTGGTGGCAATCACCTTTGCGCCTGCTCTCAGCATCATCAGAGTGCAATGATAACCTATTTTAAGCCGAGAGCCGGTGATCACGGCCACTTGGCCATGCATGGGCGCTGTTTGAAAGCGTTTGCGGTAATTGAGATCTCCACAGCTCGGGCACATGCTGTCGTAGAAGTGGTGGAGCTGTGTGTACTCTTCCTTGCAAACATAGCAGTTTTGGGCCGAGTGGAGTTGGCGCTGGGGAAGGGCTTCGCCATCATTGAGGAACACTCGTTTAGGGGCTTCGAAGACTTTCTTTAGGCGAGCTTCGCGGATTCCCGTCTGAGCGCGGGTATTCCGGTCGGCCATGGCGCGAGCGCGTTTTTTAGCGCGGTCGAGAAGTTTATTGCGATGGGAGACTTCGGTTTTTGCGGGCCGAGAAAGTCTTCCGGCCGCGGTCATCAAATCAATGCGTTGCTGCTTAGAGATGTGCGAGAGGCGAAGACCATCTTCCAGAAAATAATTGAGAGTATCGATGCACGTTTGCACATCTTCGATTTTAATGTCCTGAGATTTTGAGTCTTTATCTTTTTGCATCGCTTTTCAAATTTAAAGATTAAAATCGACCGCCGACGAGCTCTTCACCGCGAAGAATATGGACGCTGCCGTCGTCAGAGAGTGTCTCGTCTTTGGAATAGAGTTCGCCGATTCCGCCGCAAAGAATCCCTGGAGATGGGAACTTTTCATCGTTGGTGTAGATCCGGATCGAAGTGATTTTCCCCGGGCCGACCACTTTAGTCTCTAGCAACTGAGGGGATTGCCCCTCCATGGATTTGTAGCGAGAGCACTGTAAGATTCCCGTCTGAACAGATTCTTGCTTTTGTGCGGGGATGCGACGCTGGCTCTCAAGAACATAAATCCCGTTTTCGAGAGTGGGCTGAGGGATATTTGAAATCACCACCGAGCAGCTCGTCCATTCCTCAGGTTTTGGCTTTTGGGAGTGAATCAAGATGGGTTTAAAGTTCGGAGAAACGGAGGTGATTTCGATGGAGGACCCCGCGTAGCCTTCGCCGAAGGTGTACTGTTTTTTTCCTTCGATCCAGCCGACAATATTTTTGGTGCTGTGGGTGCGAGAGAAAGTGTAAGTGTTTCGATCGTGATCGACAGATTTAATGGCTTCGACTTCGGTCGAAACACTAATGGTCGTATCGGTTACAGATTTGTTGGTGTTCACCACAGTGTAGGTGAGTCCTGGACGTAAGCGTTTGTCCATATCCTGGAGCTCTTTGGTGCATTCGGCTCCTTCGAGAAGTACGGTTTTAGAAGCGACGGCTGCGGGGAGGAATTGACCGCGCTGTTGAGTTTCGTCAAAAGTGACTTTTTCTGGATTTCCCGAACAACCCATAATGCTGGAGACGGCGATTAAAATTAAAAATCTTTGAGCCATGAACATCCCTTTGTTAGAGGGATAATTTTTAGCATATTGGTGGGGTCGATTCCAGAAAAAAGGACCCCGTGGCGGTGTTTACATTATAGGGGGCTATAGCGAGGCATGGGATCGTCAAAACCGCGGCCTTCTATGCGAAATGCATAGCGATTTTGGCCTGTGCCCATGGTCTTAAATTTACCGAGAATTCCATCGAGAATGGTCATATACACTCCCATGCGCGTGGAGAAGGCGTCTTTCACATTCATGTCTATGGCCAGGTTATAAAAGGTGACGGTGGTTTGGGCAAATCCTGGGGTGATCATCAAACTGATTTCACCGCTAATTTTGATATACAATTCGTCCTTGGGCGTGCCGATCGTGGAGTCCGTAATGATCACGCGCCCATCTTTAACCCGTCCCTTAAGTACGATTTTTTCCATACTGATCGAGGGAATAGAGAGCGATCCCATAGTTTCGTTCGTCAAAGTGAACGTGGGAATTTGAGGATTCTTTAATTGAATTTCGAAATTTCCATCGGGCTGCAATTTGGCAGAGGGATCGATATCCATCTCGGCTTTAATTTGACCAGAACCAGAGGCTGTGAAAGGTAACATTTGTTTGCTGGCGAGAGATTTTGTGATTTCTTTGAGATTAAAATTTTGAAAATTTAAATTCGTCCAAAGCGCCTCGGGAGACTGAAGTTTGGAACTCTTGCTAACGCTCAAGCTAAATTGTCCATCATAGAGTCCTTCCCCCTTCGCCGTCCCTCCAATCTGTTGTTTGACTAAGCTGAGAATCGAGGGAGCCACCCAAAGTTCGCTCATGGTCACTTCGAGAGGAAGCGCTGGGCCCTCAACGAGGACGTTCTCCATCTTAAGCGAGGGCTGAGGAGCAAAGCCCAGTGAGAGGTCATCAAACTGCAAATAGACGCTATTGTTTGTGGCCGCAACCACTTCGGAGGTGATGGCGTCGCTCAGATCGCCAAATGGGAAGAACATGACAATAAAAAGAAGTGTGGCAAAGACAAAAAATACCATCTTCTTTTTGTGATTTGCGAAAATGTTTTTAAATGTACCCAGCATGATTAGTCCTCAGGGTTAGCGTTTCTTCGTTGGTGCGGATTTTATTTCCGATTTGATCGGAAGCGAAAGCGACGTCACCGCATATTTAACATTGAAATAATGGGGATCGGCTTCGTCGGCCTGAATTTCAACCGCCGCAAGTTTTGTGTTCGGGTGCATGGTTGAGATCTGCTCTCCCAAGCTCACGACCTGTTTTAAGTTGAGTTTTTTAATTTCAAAGGTCATGCCCTCTTGTTTGATCGCTGCAGGAAGCGCCACGGGAAGAGTGTTTTTAGAGGGGTAAGAGGAGCCTTTTTGAGATTCGACAACAAGAGCCGAAGTCATTAATCCCTCCACCCGAGATTTAAGCTCGCTTGCGCTTAATCCGGAAAATTTCTGGCTGTTGATGATCGGCTGGCGAGCCGAGCGAAACAGACCACGGATAAGGCCACGGTTGTATTCAAAACTCTCTTCGTACTCCTGCGAGGTCGAAACATAGGAGGCGGGGATCGAATAGATGATGTAAAGAGCAAGAACGATGGTGGCTCCCGCCAATACTTTCTGCATGACGGGTGAGAGAGCTCTGTAGCGCTCGGTGAGTTGAACTGCAGCTTCGTTTTCGGAAATCTTCTGACCATATTCTTTTATGCGTTCTAAAAGTTGATCTCTTATATCTTTAAAATCCATAATTAACCCTTGTAAGCCAATTTAAAGGCGAAGGCGACGCCCTTGGTTTTTTTGATCGAAACAGGAATGGCCTGCACACGTTTGTCGGATGATAAGCCTTCCAACTTCTTTTTGATTTCATTCACGGTATGTTGTTGCTGCGCTTCGCCCTCGATCACGATGGAAGAGCTTTTGACGTCCACGCGGCGAATGTCGTACTGGAGATTTTTATTGGCCGGCAGGAGCGAGCTTAAAGTATTCACCACCTTCATGGCTGGCTCGATCTCGTTGGCTTTTTCGAAAAGTTTTGCATTTTTTGCTTTTTCTTCTTCGGTCTTTAAATATCTCTCGATGCGATCCGGTGAGGCCTCGCGACCTTTGAGGCCCGCGATTTTGTCGGCGCTCTTTACCAAATTTTCGTTGGCGACTTCGTCCAACTCAAAGGCCACTTGCTCCCGTGTAATTCCGTAAACTAAATAGCAGACGTAAGCCACACAGCAGAGGGCAAAAGTGTATTTCCATTTGGTCCAAGTTCTTTCCCAGAAAACGTTTTTCTTGGCGACGAGGCCGCGCCGAAGATTCACCGCTGGATTTTTTGGACGTTTGGCCCCTTCGATGGCAAGTCCGATGGCGATCGGGGCTCTTTCTACAAAAGCTGTCACTGGCTCCACTTGGCGAGGCTTAAGAATATCATTGGCAAAACTTTCGATGTTCGTCGTGATGCCCACGTATTTCGTAATTTGAGGAGTGATGTTCGCGATAAATGCGACAGGGCCCGAGAGAACAATGCTCTCCACCTTACTTTTAAACCGATCCTCGATATCGAGGATCGATAGCTTCACTTGGTGGACGAGTTCTTTTAAAGCCGTATCGATCACGCTCGACATTTTAATCTGCTCAGCATTGGCTCCGGCCATCATCACCAGCATAAAAACATCATTCGGGATAAGATCGGTGGCCTGATCGTAGGGGAGGCTGTAGTTTTTCATCAAGTTATTGACGATGTTCTTTTCTCCCCAAAAAATAGAACGGGCCCAAATCATTTGTTGCCCATGAAATACCGTGAGAAGAGTGGTTTCGTGGCCAAAGTGTAAACGAACCGTGAGTGAGGTCGGAATCATGTCCGGAGGACTCATGAGGAATGAGCCACTTCCCCAGTTTTCGTAGAGGTTCGCCATGGCGGAGCCTTCGTTAGAAATAATATCGGGGTCGATGTTCACTTTCCCTAAAAAATCGAGTTGCTTTTGCAGATCATCAATTCTTGCAGAGAATGCGATCACGCTGGTCTCGGCACTCGAAGTCGACACCGTTTTGATATCGAAAACGGCATCTTCGATATCAAAAGGAAGATCCTCATCGAGTTCGAAAGGTAAACTTTTAAGGATGTCGGTCCGACGATGGAACGGGAAGTTTAAGTTGCGGATCGAAACGAGATGTTGAGGTAGGGCAATGGTCACCGGCGTGTTTTCGAAGTCGTAAGAGTTTCCAAACTCACTGAGAACTTGAAGAACATTAATTTCCCAACTGTTATCATCTTGATAAGCCAACGGAATATAATCGCCGCGGAGGATTTCAAAGGAGCTGCTGTCGGCTGAGATCTCGACAATTACAATTCCCTTTTTATTAATATCAATTCCAATAGATTTCATAGATGCCCCGTCTTAATGTGTCAGTTTTATTTTAAGAGAATCCCCGCAAGTATTCAATTTATTAGGAGAAAAGACGGACTGGAGAGCACGATCTGGACACAGGCCGGGTCTAGAGTAGACTTACAAAAAATTACGGTGCGAAAGAGCATTGTGCGCCAGTTTGATTGGCCGTCCTCTCGCTAGACAAAAGATGGGTTCAACTAGTCGAGCAGTCCGCCGTCGATCATTTTTACGACCATCACATCAATACACGACATTAAAATTGTTTCGGCCTGATCGGTCACATCTATCCCCGGTATTTCTACGTGCGCCGAGGCATTCATAACAATACTCTGATTCGTTTTCTTTTTGAAAACATTAAGGTGAATTTCAGAATCGCAAATGCCGTGTTCGGTGGTCCAGGTTGTCTTTTCGGAAAACTCTAATTTTCTTACAGATACGACAGCGGTGTAGCCCGCTTTACTTTTTTGCTCGACGAACTCAAAGCCACGAGCCGACATTCTTCGTTTGAGTGACTCGCTAAAAGTGGACTCTAAGTTTTCTTTGAGGAGGATCGGGGTCGCTTTGTTGAAGATTCCGGTTTGTGCGGATCCTATAGAAAAAGGATTTGAATTTGAGCGGGCGTCGACGATTCGATCAATGTAAAACAATGTTTTGCCGTTATAGTGAGTCTTACTATCGAGTGCTAATCGATGAGGCTCTGCGTTTTCGAAATTGACGAGGATCTGTTGCGAGGCACAGGCATTTATTAAAAAGAGGAAGGGTAATAATCTCAAAATCAAGCCGACACCTCCTTTATTTGACGTCTCGAAAGATCACGTAGGGAGGACCTTGCGGGAGCGGTCTTTCTCCGGCTTGGCCGCCACTGGCTTCTGCGGCTCGTCTGGCGTCCACGCACTTCTTTTTTTCGTCGGCGTTGGTTTTGTCCTGGCATAAACAATCAAACTTGGGCTCGCCCACTTTATCTTTACATTGTTCGGGATTGACCGTCGAACCCGGGTTATTGGGATTTTGGTTTTTGGGGTCTTTGGCGATTTCTGAAGCCAATCGACTTTGCACTTTTTGAAAGTCAAACACGTACGACGTCATTTCGGTGGAGATTTTTCCGACAACGCCGATGCAGCTCACATTAAAATTAATTTCGTTATCAAAATAGAGTGGGACTTTGTCCTCGTTGAAATCTGCGCCGATACCAAATTGACCGAGAAAGCCGACAAAATCTTTTTCGTCTCGAAACGGACCTCCTAAATTGGGGTCATTTCGTCTCTTGATGATCTCTTGAGCCACTTCTTTGGTGATTCGCACGTCCAGTGCCATGAGTAGATCCCCAGTGGCGTAATTGACGTTGATCCCTTTGCCGCCGTAAAGGGTAATTTGTGGTGCGAGGACGTTGTAAATGTCATCTTCCATCAAATCGACCATGTGAAGTTCTTCGATCGTTTTGAACGGCTCATTGGGAGGAATATATGGGCTACGCATCTCGGAATAGTATCCATCCTCGCTTCCGCCATTTTGACTGTCGCGATCAGGATCAATCCAATCGGAGATATTATTGATGAGACGATCAAATTGAAAATTGGAGTAGCGATTACTCCACTCACTTTGTTCTCGTAACTTGGCGGAGAATAAATCCAAGATCTGTTGTTTCGTTTTTTTACGAATGCCTTCGGACGGGGAGGCTAAATCATTGATATCAATTTTACCGCTTTCGCTGTTAATTTTTGAATTGAACTGATGTTTGAATGTGGAAGCTTTCATCGTCTTAGCGATCGCGCTCTTATCCCCCTCGGAAGAATCGGAGGGAGCTACGATGGGCCATGAGAGAGGAAATTGCCAGACTAAATCTAACATGGAAGGGTCCGGTAAACTTTTTGCAAGCCCAGAGCGGGCCGCCTGTTGGTAAGCTTTAATTCGAAGCAAGCTGATATCCGTGCAACCTTTTGCGGCGTAGTAGGCTTGAACCTTACGAACAGAGTTCAAAGAGTTTTCGAGCTCCACCACCGTGTCGTAAGAAACTTCGAAGGCGAGAAAAACGAGTAAACTCATTAAAAACATCGAGAACATAATCGCAGAGCCGCGATTGTTTTTGAGAGGACTAAATCTATTGCGCACCGGGAACTCCTGATGCACCTGGGGCTCCTTGGGCCGGCTGCCCTCCAAAAAATGTCGCGGGATCGGTATTGTTTGGAAAACGTACATTCGCGATGATGGTTTGTCCAAATTTAGCGAGCGCTTTGCTTTCTTTATCTTCAACTTCGATGCTGATTTTTACCATATAAGGAAACCGGTTTTGTGTATTTCCAGTTCCCGACTGATCTGAAGCCCAAGATTTTTTCCACTCTTTATCTTCGAAGTCTTGGCTGAGGTATTCCAATTGAAACTTGCTGACATTCTCAATCATAGGCATTGAAGTTCCACCTCGGGTGACATCGTTGTCGAGAACAATGGAAGACCGACGCCAAAGGCACTGTTGGCTCGGTTTTCCTGTGGAGCGCGCTTTACACGAGCTTAAAAAGTAGCCCACCTCGATGAGATTGCTCTCTTGAGCATTAGCGGTGATGCGCTGGTTGTTGATCGTTGTAAAGTGAACACTGCTTTCCTTACCAATAAACTGCGTAAACTTAATTTGCTTAGGAGGCAGTCCTTGATTGGGATTTTGCGGATTAAATTGGGGCTGTTGCTGCGGAACCGGAGCTCCTGGTTGTCCTGGTGCGGAGCCAGGCTGGGGAGTGGTCATCGCAAGTCGGTCTAATTCGTAGAGAGGCTGTTGATAGTGAAACGCCTTCTCCACGTCGGTGGCCATAATTTTTAACGCATCAAAGACCATACTTTCGGTTTTTAAGCGCGCGTCGATCTTTTCTTTGTTCATTTTCGCTGAGCGAATGGCGTTCGCCGAAATGGTGGCCATGGTCGCCATGATCACCATAACGATCAGAATTTCTACGAGAGAAAATCCTTTTTGGAGGTGACGGCGGGTCGCAAAATTATTGGGCACCGTTGCCTCCATCGGCTCCACCGATTCCGCCCGGAAGGCCGCCACCGCCGCCACCAGGAAGAGGAAGCGGTCGATCAAAATCAATGATGAAGGTCGACGCTGAATATTGAACTTTATTTTTACGAAATGTATAAATGACGGTGACGGTCACTTCTCTTGCCGCCTGATTAAAATATTCGGTCAGTTGCTCCATCATCATCGTAATAAATCCAGTGTCTGGCGATTTGCTGTTCGCATTAATAATGCCGGCGAGATCGGGGAGTTCGAATTTTTTAGAAGTCATCTTCCAGGTATAATCTTTGTACTCTTTGCCGAGAAGGGCAAAGTCTCCCTGATCCTCCTCCGGGATTTGTTGGAATCTTTTTGACCATTGTCGCTCAATGTCCGCGACTTTAAAATCAAGAAGGTAGGCGGCCTGGTAGTTCATCTTCATTTTTCGCAGGCGCAATTGACTGCCAGACCACGCCATAGCAATCACCGTCAGTGAACCCATCATGATCGTCAGCGCGATGAGCACTTCGAGTAAACTAAAGCCTTTTTGTTGTCTTCGGGCTCTCATCATTGCGGGGCATCCTGGAGATCTTTAAGTTTTCGATTTTTGGCGATGAGATCCACGCGGCCTGTAAGCGGGTGAATCGCAATCGACCAATTTAAACTCTCCTTATTTGTAATGTGGATAACAGCTTCTTCCACCCGTCCTTCGGGGAAGTAGTGAATGTAAATCCGTCCCGAGGTAAATTCTTTATTCTGGGAAGCCAGTTCCACACTGCTAAAGAATAAACCCTTAGGGAGCGATTTGGGGCCGCCTTTGGAGAGTTGAGCGTCGACCTCGAAACCGCTGGGATCTTTGAGTTTCTTTTTCTCGTTTTCTTCGGCCTTTTCTTTTCGAAGTTTGATAATTTCTTCGTCGTAAGAAACAAAGAACTTCTGAGTTGTCGATTCCACCCAATAGGTTTGGTTTTCGCTTTCACTGGCCGGGAGATTGAGAACAAGTCGGTATGTTTGATTCCGCATGCGGGCTTTGGTTCGAATCTCTCGAACCAGAGACGCGAAGTTGCGAACCTCTTTGCGAATTTGGCGACTTTTTCCGGCGCCCGACTTTTGGCTAGCCATGCCGACGATAATAGCAATGAGCACCACAACCACCATGATCTCAATCAGGGAAAAACCTTTTTGTGAATTTAGTCGAGAGTTGGGGAGCATGCCTTTTATTCTAAGCAAGGAATTCAGATTGGTCACGAAATAGTGACGTGAACGGTTCAGTTCGCTTGTGTCTGCAGGCGAATCAGATACGAGATATCAAAATTGACGAAAGGGAGAACATTGTCCCGTAGCTGAACAGCGTCCTGGGTGGTGATCTCCGGTTGAGTGGCAATCTGATGGAGGAGGTGTGCAAGGCGGTAAGCCGATTGTGCGATTCGGAGTTTGATGACCGGAGCTGATTTTTTAAAGTAAGCATCGTTGTCGGTTTTGTAGTTGATATACGCTTGAGCTCGGGCTTCCAGCGACTCATTAAACCAGTCGAGCATTCCGGATTTTTTCCATTGAGCCCATTGTTGAGGCGTAGGAGCAGCTATCGTTTGGGCAAAATCGCTCGGTGTTGGCTTTTTTAAATTTTCTTCCTTCTCCATGATTTTATAAATCAGTCCCGTATCCCAAAGCGCGTGCAGATTGGTTTTCTTACCGTACCAAGTCAGGCTCGCACCGTTTCCGCCGATGTCCTCTTTGTAACCCACATGCAGGGGCTGATGAAGGTCCGCAACAAAGTGAATCAAGAATCGAAGGGCCACTCGTTTTTCCTCCTGAGACGAAGAGGATTCTCGAAGCACGTCCTCCGCTCGCATGATGGCTCGTAAGACATCGCCTTTTTTGCGATCTTTTTCTGAAAGCTGCTCCAAATCCTGAAAGTAGTCGGTGTCGCCGATGTTTTTGTAGTGATAGTACTTGGTGTGCTTCCAGTTTTGAACTTCGCGGACATTGTCGGCCCAGACGGCCGCTTCCTCGAAGGTCTGTGTTCCTAAAAGATCTTTAACCAATTTCCGAGCTTCGGGAGTTAAATTCTTTTCGGTAATTTCCGCAATCGCGCGGTGAGCGAAGAAGCCCCATCCCCAAGAGTTTTGGGAAATCAGCCCGAGAGAAAAAATAAGGAGACACATTTGGAATGAATGTCGCACTTACGATTATTGTGTAAGAAAAGGGCAGCTTCTCAAAGCAGATTATGGATGCATACAATAACTTGATCGATTCATGACGTAAAACCAGACTTTACTCCAGGTAATGAAGTTGAGTTTTGTTGTATAGGATCTTCTTTGAAGTGGTCCTTAGGGAGACGGGCTCCATGCCCTCGCCGTTTTCGACGCGCGGGAAACGCGTCGATCGCATCATTAGAGCCGTAACCCCTTTTAGGGATTTTCTCCGAAGCGCTCGAAGTAAATATTTTTCATCAAAGGCATTAAGTTTGATTGCATCCATTTGTCTGAGTGATTGGATTTATCAATGAATTTTTCAAAGAAAATAACCTGACCTTTTTTTACGCCATAAATACGAAAAGTACCTACATCTTTACTCAGGATCGAAGTTTGAAGTATCCATGTTTGAGGAACTACAAGCTTCAAGTGGGAAGACGCTGACGAGTTGAAGCCATTGAGAATCGCACTTATGGACTTTTTTGCTTGAACGCTATGAAGAGGGTTTCGAAAGACCTCGGTCACAATGTATTCGCTGAATTTAACCTGATATATAAACTCACCGACGACGAGTCTATAATTTGTATTAGGTTCAATTTTCTCCGGGTTTTTTGCAAAATCAGTGAGTTGTAGGTGAGTCGCTGGAGTTGCCTTTAAGGAATTTGGGTTTTCAAGCAGTTCCTGGCGGAGAGTTTTTATATCGCGTCCGATTTGGTCGATTTCAATACGAGCCAAAGGATCCTCAGATAGTATTCGGTCCTGAAGTACAGAAAGTTTATTTCGAACTGCGTCTAAAGATTGCATTGCGGATTCTAAATTTCCTTTTTCGGCAGAGCTTCTGGCCAATTGAGTGTAAAGGTCTCGATAAAGCAGTTCCACTTTCGATTCGATTTCTAAAAACCTTTCTATCAGTTGTTCTAAAGGCAGGGTTTCTTTGACTCTGAAAATATTAGTGCACTGATCGGCATGCGCAATTTGTGCTGAACATACTGACAATAGAGAAAGTATTATATGTTTCAAGGCCTGAGCTCCAATTGATCTGCATCTTAAAAGTATACAAATAATCAGCAACTATTATGCCAATGGATGGACTTACGGTTTGACTGTATGGTGGGTTGAAACCAAATATTTTTAGATCGCTCTGCGTCCATTTCTGCGTCGAAATTTAAGTGTTTAGCCAGTGGCTTGATGGGTTCAGTACTGGGCCCTATTTGAACTTCGGGTTTTAGAACAAAGACTCCGGTGGACCACAAGTTTTACACTGGCGCGGAATCCAAATCACCCAGCGTTTCCTATAGAGGAAGACGAATGCTTTTTTGTGTTGGAGTTTTCGAAGATGCTTGAATGCGAGTTCCGCTTCCCGCGGCCTGTTTGAGCAGGCAAGCATTTTCGAAAACTCCAACACAAAAAACGCAAGAGCGACTACATGTTTTTGCTGGAGTAATCTTTCTCACCGCCCGGCTTTTTATCTTTGCCGTAGGAGATGAGCTCGTAAGTGGAGCCGTCGGATTCGTAAACGAAGCGAGCACCCCATGGATCTTTTGGCTCTTCTTTAGCGTAAGGAGTGGGGCCCCAGGATTCGCACGCCGGTTCGCCCGATGGTGCCTTCACCAAGGCGGCTAGACCTTGAGATGTGGAGGGATAAGCCGAGCAGTCTCCCTGATAGGTCTCTAGAGCTTCGGTAATTTGTTGCATCATGATTTTAACTTGTTTGTCGCGCGCACGATCTCGAGCTCCGAAAATACGATTTGCGACGAGACCTAAAATTGTACCGATGATCACCAATACGATCATGATTTCCACAAGTGAGAAACCCCGTTGTTGGCGGCGCTGGGAAAAAGAGAATCGAAAAAACGAATTTAAAGATTTCACAAAGTCCTCCTGTAACATAACTCTTTAAGACTCTAATACAATATCGAGCAAAATTAATGATGTCAGCGATTTTCTACCGTTCAGTACCCAGTTGTAGACCAGGCAGCGGTCATTGCGGCTCTGGTCTGTGGAAGGGAAGTGGAGATTATTCCAATTTTGTCGCGAGATCCATCATTGGGAGGAGGACCGAAATCACGATAAAGCCAATGAGCGCTCCCATAACGATCAACATGATGGGAGAAAGGATGGCCGTAATTCCCTGCACTTCGTTCTTCACCTGGAAATCGTAAGTATCAGCTACTTGATTGAGCATCTTTTCCAATTCGCCGGTTTTTTCTCCGATGCTCACCATGTGAATCACGATGGGCGGGAATTGGTTTGATTTTTTAAGTGGGCCGGCGATGGATTCCCCTTCGCGAATGTTATCGCGAGCTTCTTCCACCGCTTTTGCCAAAACTTCATTATCGACAACGTTACGGACGATGTCCATGGCATTGAGCATCGGCACGCCACCGGAAAGTAATGTCGAAAGCGTTCGAGTGAAGCGGGATACGGCCACCATTCTTGCAATTCGACCAATAATAGGAAGTTTGAGAGTGATCGCGTCCCATGCGGCGCGACCTGCCGCTGAATTTTTCCAGCGATTAAAGACAAACCAAGCTCCGATGGCCGCAATAATAATAAACATCCAGTTTTCTACCATGAAGCCGCTCATATCCATGACGATCTGGGTGTACCAGGGGATTTCCATTCCAGTGTCGATTAAAATTCCTGTGATCTGCGGCAGCACATAGACAAACATGCCCATCAAAATTAATACCATCAGCACAAGCATCAAAACCGGATACATCATCGCAGATTTCACTCGGGCTTTGAGTTCGGCCCGAGCCTCGGTGAATTCCGCAAGACGCAAAAGAATCGTGTCGAGAGAGCCAGACATTTCTCCGGCACTCACCATCGAAATAAAAATATTATCAAAGGCCCGAGGGTATTTCCCAAAGGCCTTCGCTAATGTGCTTCCTTCGTTGACCTGGTTGCGGCAGTCGGCAAGAACTTCTTTAAGATAGGGATTTTCCATCTGATCGGAAACGGCACCTAAGCAATCCACAAGTGGAATTTGCGCGCGCACGAGGGACGAAAGCTGGCGGGTTAAATTCGAAATATCATCGATCTTCACTTTCCCCGAAGTCATCGAGGCGGCCGGTGTTTTCTTTTTTTGCTGCGCTTTACTTTTATCGTGAAGAGCTAATACGTAAATGCCGTCTTTTTTTAGTTTAAGGCGTGCCGTTCGCTGGCTATCCGCATCGATAATGTCGTTGATCGTTTTGCCAGCTTTATTGAGGCCTTTGTACTGATAGACGGGCATAAATTATAAATCCGTTTGGGTGTTCGATAAAACTTCTTCAATGGTCGTGATGCCGTGGAGGACTTTTTCGATTCCGTGATCTCGGAAGGTACGCATGCCTTGCTCTACAGCCTTACGTTTAATAATGTTTGAGTCTTTTCGTTGCATGACCAACGACCGCACTTCTTCGGTGACGGTAAGAAGCTCTTCAATCAAAGTTCGACCGAGATAACCTTTGTAATTGCACTTGTCACAACCGACAGCCTTATGGATACGTCCTTGGCGAACCGCATCCCGCGGTATCTCGAGATTTGCGAGTTCCGCATCGGTCGGAGTGTGTGGTTGTTTGCAATGTGGGCAAAGGACACGAATAAGTCGCTGAGAAATAACGCCGAGTAATGACGTGGCAATTAAAAACGGTTCACATCCCATATCGATCATCCGCGGGAAAGCTCCGGCGGCATCGTTGGTGTGAATGGTCGATAACACTAAGTGACCTGTGAGAGAGGAGTTAATGGCAATCTCCGCCGTTTCCAAATCACGAATCTCCCCGATCATAATCACATCGGGATCTTGACGGAGGATGGCGCGCAGTCCGCTCGCAAAGGTCAGTCCAATTTTCGCGTTCACTTGAATTTGTCCGATGCCTTGAATTCGCTGTTCCACGGGATCTTCAACAGTGATGATGTTCGTATCGATTGAATTCATGCGCGACAAACACGCATAAAGTGTTGTCGACTTTCCCGAACCGGTAGGGCCAGTGACAAGTAAAATTCCGTAGGTTCTCGAAATTAAATCCACGATATTTTTGAGATCGGTTTCTGCAAAACCCAATTGCTCTAAAGATAAAATCACGTTAGATCGATCTTGAAGACGCATCACCAGGCGCTCTCCAAAGGCGGTCGGTACGCTATTCAGACGAATATCGATGTCTTTTCCGCCAATTCGCAGTGGAATACGACCATCCTGAGGCAAACGTTTTTCGGCGATGTTCAAATTACCCATAACTTTGATACGTGAGGTGATCGCGTTCTGAAGTTTTTTAGGCGGCTTGTAAATATCATAAAGAATACCATCAACTCGGAGACGCACGACCATTTCTTTTTCGTAAGGTTCAATGTGAATGTCCGAGGCTTTTTCTTTGACGGCACGAGAAAGTAGCGTGTTCACGAGTTTAATCACCGGAGCTTCGTCGTCGGATTCTAAAAGATCAACGATCGGATCATCAAGATCATAATCTTCGCTCTCGATATCTTCTAATCCGTCGAGAGTCGCAGTTCCTTTTTCGTAGACTCGGTTGATCGCATCGAGAAGTTTAATTTTAGAAACAACGATCGGTGACACATCTTTTTTGAAGATCGTGCGAAGATCATCAAACGCGCTAAAGTTGAGCGGGTTTGTTGTGTAAACGTAAACGGTATCTTTGTCTTCTCGGGAGGCGAGGACTTCTTTATTTTTGGCGTAGTTGATAGAGATATTGCGAATCATCTCCATGGAAATATCATTGACCGGAATGTCTTTTTGATACGCAAAACCCAACTTTGAACAAAACTGCGATAAGAGATCTTCGTGATTGGGGTCCTTCAGCATCGCCAAATAATTATCAAGTGTGATTGAGCCTTCGATTGTGGAATCCAAAAGCGCTCGCATCTGCGATTCGCTAAGGCTTGTGACTTTTAAAAGGACATTCTCGTGGGGGGTATCTACGCTGGCCATAGGCTTAAGTTTAGAGGAATTCTGTGGTCTAGGGCAAGTGTTGAGCGACCAAGCAGGACGTCTAGGTCCCCATGGGGCGCTCTCACAGAAATCTATTTAGAATATGCCTAAATTCAGTTAGAATAATAACGTGAAACGCCAATCCACAAATCGTTTGATTTTGCTCGCTTTTATCATCGTCATGATTGGTGGTGTAGGATTATTTGTCTGGGATAAGTACGGTTCGGGCGATGGGGGATCGCGGGATGTCATTGGGCGGTTTCTTCAGTCCGAAGGGAATGTCGAATACAAGGATAACAGCTTTAGCAGTTGGTCTGCGGTGAAGGATCAGCGCGATGTCGTGAATGAGAGCACGGTTTTTACTCACGAAAAATCCAATGCGACCGTGGATGTTCTGGGTGTGGCCCTGCAAATCAAAGAGAACAGTTTGGTGAAAATTGTTCGCCCTCCCAATAAAAGTGGGATTTTCGAGATGGGCTTTGGATCTTTAATTTTTCGAAGCACAAACCCGCAAAGTATTACTTTACTTGTGAACAATCAGCCGATGGAGATCAATCTTGGTAACAATGGGCAAGTGCAGTTTGTTCAGGAGCTCAATAGTCCTCAGGTGAGAGTGGTTCCTTTGTCAGGCGCTGTTACAGTCAAAAAGAATGGCCGAGCTCATCCCTTAAAAAAAGGGGAAGAGTTAATTTTTGAGAAAGATAAGCCGGCTCCTACGGTGGCTTCGGCTATTCCGCAAGCACCTCCAGCCCCGGTGCCGCCCCCTCAAGAGGCTGTCGCAACGGCTTCCGATGTTCCGTCCACCGAAGAAGTTCCCTTAGAGTCTTCGCAAGCAGAACCGACTCCCGAGCCCGAAGAGGCGGTGCCGACTGTGGTTGAGAATCCAGTCCCGGTTGAGCCACCACCGGCAGCGCCAGAGCCTCCGAAAGTTGTCGAAGCCCCAAAACTTCCTCCGGGTCCCACTTCGGCGGAGCTTTTAACCCTGAAAGAGCTTAAGCGAAAGCCGGCAGCGACGTTGTCGACAGCCAAAGCTGAGTTTAATTCAACGACTCCGGCGGAGGTCATTTACTCGTGGAACAAGAAGCCGGGCATTGATGAATACGAAGTGTGGTGGTCTAAAAAGAGTGCAGATGGGTCTGTTTTCGTTGATCAAGAGGTGGTTAAAAAAGGGTCGCAACTAAAACTATCTTATAGTGAGGCCGCCGATGTGACGGTGAAAGTGCGTGGGTTGTTAAAAAATGGTCAATCTACAGCATGGTCCGATACGCAAGATTTTATCGTTCGTAAAGAAGAGCCTCCACAAATATCTCAAGTGAAAGTGGCGGGTCGAGTGATCAAGAAAAAGAAAGATCTCGATCAAAATGTGGATGTCACCGTAGAGTTTTCTAAAGCCTTAGAAAAAGACGCTGAAGTTCACTTTGTGAATAGAAAGACGGGCGAAGTGATTAAACATAATGTTTCTGCCGCCGCGACAGATTTTAAAACCCAGCTTCCACCAGGGGGTTACGAATATTATACCGTCCTCAACGGCGAGAGATCTCCCGCTTCAGCGACAAGTGGAGAGCTTTTGGAAGTGGCTCATAAATACGAACCTCCTAAGACTTCATTTATGCCGGTAAAATCTAAACCCAAGCCTAAAAAGAAAAAGCCAAAGGTCGAAACTCTGGCGGATCCGAATATTCTTTAAGATTTAAAATTGAAACGAAGTAAAGATTTGAATGTTGTAGATCGAGAAGTCGGCCGAACCGACGCTTTCAATAATGTTGTCATTATAGTTAAAATCATATTGATAGGTCTGACCTAAAAGCAGCAAACCTAAACGAACATTTCGAACCGGATAGGAAACAGTCATTCCGTACTCATAAAACATGGGCGACTTGAGGGTGATTTGTTCGCCGCCTTCGGCTTTCGCCGAGACGGGCATTTGGTAACGAGCCGAAATATCGATCGTAAAATTTCCAAGTTGCTTTAAAGCCCACGCACCAACGCCAGCGGTGGTGATGGTGTTTCCTTTATGAATGAGGTCACCGGTGGAGTCGACATGAATAAAAGGGAGTAGAGTATAGCTTAATCCTCCGCGAAGTCCCCACATCCAGTTCGATCTTGGTTTCGATAAAGTCCAAAGAGTTTCGAGATTCATCGCGGACCAATCGTACTTGTCGACACTAACTCGGGCGCTCGGTGTCTGTGTGTAATTAGAAGATCCTCTTTTATAAGAAAAAAACGTGCTCCATTTTCGAGACCATCGGTACTGAACTTTGGCATGAATGGACGGGAAGGAGAAGTCGTTGTGCTTAAGAATAGCGCGTTGGGGGAGAGTTTGCGAATAAGCGACACCGTTGAGGCCCAGGCCAAACGCCGCTTTCCATTTTCTAATGACGGGAGGAGGTCTCTTAACCGCCAAAGTAAAGTCGTCGGTTTCCACTTCTTCTTCCGCCTCGACTTCTTCTTGAGCTTCGGCCACGATTTCTTTCTGAACTTTCGATGTTTTTTGAGTGCGACGAGATATTTTCGCAGGAGGAGCCGCAGCTGTCTCTTGAGCCCACACTGTCCCTTGCATCAAAGGGATTGAAAGAGCGAGGCTAAAAAGTGCAACAAATATCTTCATATAGTCCCAGTGTAAAAACATTCCCCCCCCCGCTGACAAGAGGTTCCAGCTCCCTCCGTGCACTTATTCCCAAAGATAGTTCGAACGCTCCTCGGATATATGAATTTCTGGGGGCCTTTTCTTTCATCACATCGGGTCACACGTTTTGCTAAATTGTGAGAATATGCCCAGACCTATCACAGTGCTGCAGTCCGATTTTCCGTATCACGTATCAGCTCGTTGCATTAATAAAGAATGGTTTTCTGTACCGATGGAGGAGGTCTGGGAGATTATGTCGGAGCAACTCCATTTTATTCACCATGCTTTTGATCTGCAAATTATCTCTTTCGTGTTGATGTCAAATCACTTTCATCTCATAGTACGAACACCGAATTGTAACATCGATTTAGCAATGAGTTGGTTTATGAGAGAGACCAGTAGAACCCTTACGAGAGCTGGCAATCGAATCAATCAGACTTACTGTGGGCGTTATTTTCGTAGTATCATCGAATCTGAGCATTATCTGAAGAATGCATATAAATATGTTTATTATAATCCAGTTCAAGCGGGTATCTGCGAGAACGTAAATGATTACCCTTTTAGCACACTATATGGACTTCTAGGCCGTAAGAGTCTTTACATACCGGTAGAGGAAGACTTTATTTTGTTTCAAGAAACTGAAGAGACACTTCGGTGGTTGAATTGCACACCAATGGTTGATAACTGGGAAGCGGTACGAAAAGGTCTGCGTTGGAATAGATTTAAACTACCCAAGCGAAATGGAAGATTGCACGTCTTAGAAAATGACCTTTTGTGATGTGGATAAGTGCACGGAGGGAGCTGGAACCTTCTCGCCCGCGAGGGCGAGATCATCAGTTGGAGTTAGATTTTTTGTAATCAAGGAACCTGGAACCTATTCGGTTTCGATGTCTAGGGCTTCGGACTCGGTGGGGTCGGAATCTATTTTTTGGTCTTCGAGTTTGAACTCGTCAGCGCTGTCGGCATATTTTGTTAAACCGGCGAGAGCTTCACCAAATGGGTCGCGACCGTTGGCGCTCTTTTTCACCCAGTCCACTCGCTGATTTAAAGCAAGATTTAACATCTTCTTGTGATCGGCGGAGTTGCGAATAATTTTGGGCGACAGGAACACTAAAAGATTTCCTTTTTGGCGAGACACTGTGCGACTCTTAAACAGCCAGCCCAATACAGGGATGTCCCCTAAGAAAGGAATTTTTTCCTCAGTTAAAGAGTCACTATCTGTGACTAAGCCCCCAAGAACTGCAGCATCACCACTTGATAGAGTTAAGTTAGTTTTGAGAGTTCGTTTTGTGATCCCTTGCGACTGATCAGCAAGGTTCTTTGCGAGAATCGGTCGCGTACTAATGTCATTTACTTTTTGTTCAATATTCAATCGCAGTACGTCGGAGTCAGGGCTAATGTATGGAGTTAGTTTAAGTGACGTCGTTGCATCTTTGAACGTTGGAGTGAATGCCTGCGCTCCACCCACACCCTGGTTCGTCGTTAGACCGACAGGAATTTCATCTCCCACCTCGATAAACGCTTCTTCGTTATCCATCGCTAAAAGTTTAGGCGTTGATAAGATGTTCGAGTCTGTATTCGACTGGATGAACTGAATAAATGCGAGCAGGTTCGGGACTAGAATATTCTTCCCACCAATGTTGATGCTTACTTTTTTATTTTTATCGCCAAAACCAAGAATCGCACCTTTAGAGGTGATATCTTGAACTTTTCCAAAATCAGCGAAGTTAAATCCAGCCCGGGCAATACCGTTATCTGATTGAGCTGCATCCGGTGAGCCACCAATGAATTTCAAACCACCAACGCCCCAGTTAAAGTTTCGATTGGATTTCATTTCGACAATGTAAGCTTCGATAAAAACTTGATCCTTAGGGATATCGATTTTGCCCATAAGGCTTAGGAATGTTTGATAATCCTGCTTATTTGCGGTGATGATCATGCTGTTTGTATTTTCGTCAGCTTTGATGACGATATCCCCACCAAAAATTTGCGCTTTTTGCTGAGGGGGTTTAAATGCGGCGGGATTGTTCGGGTCCGAAGCGGGGGCCGCGGACGTTGCCTTCTTGTCGGCCTCTTGAACCAGGCCATTTAGAGTGTCGGCAATCTTTTTGGCTTCGCCGTGGCGAACATAGTAAACGTACACGCCGCCAGATTCTGATGGATCTAAAGGGTAATCCAATTGAGCCACGAGTTTTACGATACGCTCGATACCTTGGCTGTTCCCCACGACGATGATGGAGTTGGTGCGTTCATCTGGAGAAACTAAAGACAAGGATTCGTCTTTTTCCTTTTCGCCAAAACGAGAGGCGGGGCGGAACGTGTTTTGATTTTTATTTTCGCCTTTGTTGATGATCTTGGTGATCAGTTCGGCGATATCTTTGGCCTTGGCATTTTTAATATTGATCACTTTGAGCTGCTCTTCGAAACCGGGTTTGTCGAGCTCTTCAAGAACGCGCATGATGCGCTCAATGTTCGATCCGAGGTCGGTGATGATCAAAGAGTTTGTTTTTTCGTACGCCGCCATCTGCCCTTGCTTTGATTTGATGACGTTTTGGAAGGTTTTTTGAACGTCCTCGGCGCTGATGAATTTTAAACGAATGATGCGTGTGATGAGCTGATCGCCATTCGGATAGTAAGCACCCGCATAGGTTTCAATGGAATCACTCTTGGCATCATCAATTTTACGGATTTTTAAAAACTTGCCGGAAGGAACGACGGTCATCCCGTTCATGGAGAGAGCCGAAAGGAAGGCTTCCCACGCCTCCGCCACGGTGATTTTGCGAGGAGCAATGATCGTAATTTTTCCGGAAAGGTTCTGTTCAAAAATAAAGTTTTTCCCAGTGAGGCGGGCCATCGCATTGACGACGTCAGAGATGGGCGCATCTTTGTAATCGAAGCTCTCAACGATATCCGGAAAGTTTTTATTGGTAATATCCTCGGGCTGAGCATCCGAAAGAGGAATCTTGCCAGATCCTGTGATCGGCGTGATTGAACCTGATCCTGAGGAAGATGAGGACGAGAAGTTGGAGCTTGTTCCTCCGCCGAAAGTAGAACCGGAAGAGGGTTCGCTGCTGCGAGATGGAGCTCCAAATCGACCACCACCAAAACGAGGCGCAGGACGAAAGCGACTGGGCTCAGAGGATCCTGAGGAGGGCTCGGGCGGCGCCGTTATTTCGTTGTCCAAATTTTGCGTGGGAGGAGGAAGCTCTTCGCTCTCCTCGAGCAGCTCGCTGTCAAAGTCCTCATCTTGCGCAAACGTGTGCGATGGTGCTGACAAGTTGATGGTCACAGCAGCTAATGCTAATAGCAGAAAATTTTTCATCGGAATCCTTCCTCGTCGTAACTTCGTCCTTGAGATATCGGTGTGTGAACCTAAACCAGAAAGACATTGGTTTGAGCGAAAACGGACTCGGCAAGGCGCGAGGACGAAGCGCTAGCAACGCGCTATCGAGAGGACGAGTAACGCAGTCCGAGTGCGTTTGCAGCCAAAGCAATGTCTTTCTGGTTTAAGTTCACACACCTATATTAAAACTTAAAAGAATTAATAGCTTAAGCACGAAGTGTAGGAAGGTCGTGTGGAGCGGGGCAAAGGTCGAGTCGGAGCTCGCTTGCGCCTAACAGTTGGGTGAGCCGTCTGGCCCAACAGCGAGGTCAGGGGGAGACAACACGCATCGGGGTTGCGATAATTTCTACAAGCACTCATTGTTAAGTCAGTAGGGAAACATGGCGTTTGATTTTTCTAAGATTACCAAAAGATTTACGGGTGGGGATCGTCCCCCTTTCGAAAAATATTATTTTACGATTCTGATTCTTTTTGTGGCGTATCTTGTCGCCGATGTTTCTACCCTTTATGTGCGTCAGTATTTACTTCCGCAAAATCCACCCCCGCGAAAGATAGCACCTCCGGATCAGATGCAACGCAATTACACGTTCACCGAAATCATTCCGCAAAATATTTTTAATGCCGATAAAAAAATCCCTCCTTCTTTGGGTGAAGTCGAAGGTGGTGGCGGCCCCGCCGATGGGGCACCTCGTTTGTCTCAGCTTCCACTGGAACTTTTAGGAACCATCGTGCACGCGGACCCTACGCGATCTTTGGCCACGATCGTTCTCAAAGGGCAAAATAAAGTGGAGCCATTTAGGGTGGCCGAGAAGATCATGGACCTTGCGGAGATCAAAGAGATTCAACGCGAAAAAATTATTTTTAGAAATCTCCGCACTCAGATTCTTGAGTATATTGAAGTCCCCAAAGATGAGCGGATCGTGATCAATACGCAGCGAGGAGCAAGTCTGCCCGGCCCAGCTCCTAAGACCACGGCGGATCAAACCGACTTTACATTTCCACGAGCCGAAATCGACAAAAAGTTAGAAAATCTCCAAGAGCTGCTTCAAGCCGCCCGAGTGGTTCCCGAAATCGGTCCTGACTCCCGAGTGGTGGGTTACCGAATGGTCGAGCTTCAACCCGGTAGTATGTTTGGAAAAATGGGAATGAAGCTGGGGGATGTCATCGAAGAAGTGAATGGCGTCGCCGTCACCAATGCTCAACAGGCTTTGGAACTTTACCAAACCATGAAGAGCGAGAATAATTTTAAAGTAAAGATCAGGCGGAATGGGACGTCGGTCGACATGAACTACACGCTTCAATAAGTTGAGCCCTCGCTTTTCCTGATTCTGAAATTCATCGAAAAATAATTAAAGACCTTTTGAGAGACGCGGGCTCCTGCCCTCGCCCGTTTTTTCGGGCAGGAGTCCCGAAAATCGCTTCACGCTAACGGGAGGTCTCTCCAAAGGTCTTTAATTATTTTTCGATGAATTTCAGAATCAGGAAAAGAAACTCGCGCCCAAGCACGCTGAATGATTTTTCCGTTATAAAAATAAATATTCTTTAAAACGGAAAAAGCTGGAGTTCATTTTTTTGGGTGAGTGTTTATTGGGCGGTTTTGTTGGGATTTTGTGAGGGGGATTAACGTTTTTGTAGGTCTTGCGGTGCATTCAAAGGGTGTGGGTTATGGGAGGGATAAGCAGGACCCTGTTAGTGCGGTGGGCTTAAAAATATTACCTATACGTTTGTAAATTATCTGGATTCCAATTTGGTACCAGCGAGGATATCTGTGTCCTCGGGTCTGATTCGAGTGCGTGAGTGCGAGAGTCATTGGGTTTCAAAAAAAGGGAACAATTTATTCGGGGGAATAACTATGAATTCGGTTCTAGTTTTTGCGGGGAGATCAGCGGTCGATAACGAATCGCTGAGATGGCAGATTTTGCGGGTGCCTGAGGTGACACAAGTTCTCAGAGAAGCACAAAAGGTGCTTGATGTTTGTGCGGGTGAGTCAAAAGACATAGTGAGTTTTTTACAGTCGGAAAACAAGGCCTACTTGTCGGGTGGATTGTGGAGAGAGCTGGCTTCTCAACTGATTCAAATCGGCCTCTACAGAAGATACAAAAAATTCTATTCAAATACACGCTTCCTCATCGGCGAAGCGGGAGCGGTTTCAGCCCTCAAGGTCTGCGTTCAGCAAGCGTCGATCACAGATTTGGTGGTGGCGTTCACGGAACAAATGTCCGAGCGCGTGGAGAACGAAAAGTGCACCGAGTTTTTAGTGGGCCATGCTTTGGAAACGTCGAGAGTCTTCGAGGCCAAAGGCGACGCATACGAAATGATCTCCGAAGGAAAAGACACCTTGGGTCTAATTGATTTTGTCGCCAAAGACTTTTTGATTGATCAAGTGATCACCTTTGGAACCATCGGTGGGATTGAGGCCGTACTGTCGATTCACGATCTCGGCATGATGGAATCTGTGGTGATGGATCCCCTCTTAGGGTGGTTGGTTCCGTACCTTAAAGCCGCTTAAGAATTTTTTAGGGCTTGAAGTCCCTCGACGATATGTTCGAGGGCGAGAGCTAATTTTTTTTGTGTCTGTGCAAACAGCGTATCGATCTTCTGTTTGGAAACTTCATTCATATAAGCGGCGCGGTTGAGCTCCACCTGAACCGTGTGATGCTTGAGCTCCGGGCGACCGTACATCTGCGTAATACCGCCTCCAAAGTAAGGCCAATTGTAGGCCACACTGAATCCCACCTTCTGGTAGCTGTCTTGAATCAAATCAACGAAATCTTTTCGACTGCTTTTTCCATGAAAATCACTCACGACAATATCGGCGCGCTTTTGCCCGGGATCGGTGTGCATGGCCGTCCCTTGAGAAGGCATGCTGTGCAGGTCGATATGAAAGATTTCGTCCTTTTTAAAACTTTTCCCCAGTTGAGCGACATTTTGATGAAAAGGAGTGTAATGCTCGCGAACGAGCTCATTATGCAGCTCCATCGGCATGGGCTGCGGAATGAGTTTTTCTCCAAAAGTTGTGATCGACCAATGTAACCCTTTGGGGTGGGATCCCACGGGAAATTGGGCTCCGATCACCGCATCGGCATCGAACTCCTCCGGTTTGCGATTGAGATCGATCACGTAACGATGACAATGGGCTATAATGTGAGGAATTTTAAGATCGTCGATCGCAGGCTTGTACAATTGGTCGACGTAGCGGTCCACATCGCGCATCAGTACCACTTCGGGTAAATTGAGCAGCCAAGGAGTGCTTGGTGGCACGAATTCACCCGAGTGGGGAATAGTAACGAAAAAAGCTTTTTTGGAGTCTTGAGAACCCATTTAGCCCATGTTAATCTGTCGGAGCTTTTGAAGCAAGACGCACAGAACTTAGGAGCAGCAGTGACCACCTCAAAAATTTACACTCGAAGTGGCGATAAAGGCACGACTAGCCTAGTGACCGGCGATCGCGTCAGTAAATCAGATCTCCGTCTGGAGGTTTACGGCACCGTGGACGAGTTAAACTCCTGTGTTGGGGTTCTCATCGCATTCTTAGAAACTTCGCAAATTCCTGCGGACGCCTTCGCGGCGATGAAGAGCGCGCTCACCCGTGTCCAAAATCAGTTGTTTAACGTCGGCAGTCAGTTGGCGTGCAATGACAAAAAAATTGCGGAGAAATTACCGCAGATCGAATCCGCGCACATCCAGGCTCTCGAAAATGAGATGGATCGGATGTCGAATCACCTGACGGAGCTTAAAAATTTTATTCTTCCCGGAGGATCCCATCCCGGAGCTTATGCGCACATCGCACGCACCGTTTGTCGTCGTGCCGAAAGAATGTGCTGCAAACTGGCCGAAGAGCAAGAGATTCCGGCTCTCATTATTCCTTACCTCAATCGTCTGAATGATTACTTTTTTGTGTTGGCTCGTTACATTAATGCGGAACTTAAAGTCAAAGACGTGGTTTGGGAAAAATAAATGTTTGATTTTGTAGAGGCCGAGGAGAAACATTCCCCTCTGTTGCAAAAATTCTATCAAGAGCAGACCGTGGTTGGTCACGTGAACTTTGCGGTTCAGAGAACGCATAGTTTTTTCGATCACTACCGATTGCTTTCCGATGACTTCTCGACGGTCATGCTTCTGGATCAAGAGAGGAATATTGTTGCGGCCGCCACAATGACATTTGTTCGTGCTTACGTGGATCGTCAGGAGCAACTTGTCGCTTACATCAGCGATCTTCGAGTGGCCTCGCAGAGATTGGCCATTCAGCAGTGGGCCAATTATTTTGTCCCACACTTCTATAAAAAGATCGAAGAGAAAAAATCGAAATACGTGTTTACCGTCATCGAGCAGTACGAGAGTCAAGCCTACAACGCGCTTCTTAGGCCCCAAAAGCTAAAGCGCTCCTTGCCGCACTACTTTCTCCTTCGAAAGATGTATCAAGTGTTCTATTTGGGCATGTTGCCGTGGGCGGCTCGTCCCAGCACGACCATTCGTGTGACGCACGCATGGAGCAGCGATATCGAAGAGATCTGCGAATATCTGACTCAGAAAAAAGTGGGGAGTCCAATGTTTTCGCATCTGACTCCCGACGGACTGGCGCGCAAATTCGAAACTTGGCCTCAGTTTTTTATCAATAACTTTTTAGTCGCGCGGAACATGAAGAATCAGATCGTGGGTTGTATGGCTCCGTGGAACAATCGCGATGTTCAACAGCTGATCGTCAAAGACTACCACGACGAGGGACTTCTTCTTTATCAAACCACTCAGCTGGTTTCTCCACTTCGATTTATGCACGCCATGCCTGGAGTCGATAAGCCTGCAAGTCTTAAGTACATCACTCACTGTGCGGTGGATAATGCGGAAGTCTTTTATTCACTGATGTACAATGCCTACAACGAAACTCGTCGGGGTGAGATCCTTGTGCACACCAGTTTTTATGGGGACTATTTCACTCGCGCTCCCGAGAATTTCTTTTCGACGAAGGTGCCCTATGGTTTTTACACCGTTCTTCCGCCCGAGCAGGACCTTCCGAAGTTTTTACAGCCGAATCAGTTTACCCCTCCGCCGGACTTTAACTTCGTTCATCTTTAAAAAAGACACAGAAGACCTCATTTATCGAACCGAAAGGCTCACAGCCTCGAAGGTTTGCGTTGCAGTGCGAATCCCATCTGTTTTGGCTGACAATTTGGCGGTCTGCGTTTAATTTAACTACGTGTCATACCAAAGTTGGATTCGCCCCTTAGCATCTCTCAAGCTCGCGGTTGTGGTTATCCTCGCGATCGGAACTCTTATTGCTTGGGGAACGATTGTCGAAGCCAAATATAACGATTCGAAAATGGCTTTGGATTTGGTGTACCACACGTGGTTCTCTTACACGATCTTTGGAGTTTTCGCCGTCAATCTGATTGCGGTGATCATCAGCCGTTATCCTTGGAAAGCTCATCACATTGGTTTTATCAGTGCTCACATTGGAATTCTGTGTCTGCTCGCGGGTTCGCTCCTCACACGCTATTACGGAGTGGATGGCAGTATGTCGATCGGAGTGGGAGAAAAGCAAAACACGATCACGGTTTCTGAAATGGAACTCTTATCTTACGCCAGTGTGGGCGGAGATCGTTTTACACAACTTTCTCGGGATGAGGTGAATTTTATTAAAAATCCACCCAGCGAAAAAAATCCCTATGTGGTGTCTTTACCCGCCGGCGATATTCAGATCACCGAGTTTTACCCTCATTCTGTTTACGACTTTAAGGTGATTCCATCAGACAACCCCACCGATGGGGCCGCGGTCCGCTTTCAACTTTCCAGCGAGCGAGCCACGCAGACGCAGTGGTTGTTTAGCAAAGTCGGAGGCAACGAGCTGGCTTTGGGTCCGGCCCGGGTGATTTTAAGTCGGGGTGATTACAAATATGCCACCGGTAACGTTTTAGTTTTTGAAGTCGTTAACGACGACACTCTCAAGTATTCTGTCTACAGCGATCGCAAGAAGGGGCTCCTCAAAGAGGGGCAAATCAAAGCGGGAGAAAAGTTTGACGTCGGTTGGATGGACTTTCAATTGCGTTTGCTCAAGTACATTCCCCGAGCCAAAGAGCAGGTTTACTTCCGCAAGGTCGAAAAAGCTTCGGAAGCCACCATATCGGCCTTTAAATACACCTTTAAAGGAAAAGAGAACTGGATGGGGGCGAACTCGAGTGTAAGGCTCTACGGCGATTCCGAAATGTACGTGTTGAGCTATGGCAATCGACGTATTCCGGTGGACTTCCGCTGTATTGATTTTAATTATCTCAAGAGTCAAATGGGATCGGTGCAAGGCTTTTTGAGCTATTCCACAGCTCACTTCATGAATTTCTTTTTTGATTATCAATGCATGCCAAAATCTTTTGCGTTGGAACTTGTTGATTTTGAAGTGGGTCGTTACCAGGGCACCTCGCGGGCCGCGTTTTATAAGAGTAAAGTGCGATTGCCGACAGAAAATCGCGAGGTGGAAATTTCGATGAACGAGCCTCTCGACTTTAATGGACTCACTTTTTATCAGTCGAGTTATCGTGATGCTGAGAATGGTCGGCCAGCAGCGTCTATTTTTTCTGTGAACTTCGATCCCGGCCGATGGGTTAAGTACATTGGCTCTCTGCTGATTGTTTTAGGGTCTATTCATCTTTTCTATCGACGATGGAAAAGAGCGAGGAGTTCTCATGCGTAGCTGGTTGTTACTGATGGTTCTGTCTTTGGCGGTCTCACCGGCGTTTGCCGAATTTACGATGGACACTTTGCCGATCCAAGATGGAGGCCGATTAAAGCCTTTCAACACATTTGCGCGAGAGTCTTTAACTCTTTTACACGGTCGCTCCAAATTCCAAGGTGAGGAGGCCACCAAAATTGTGACCACCTGGATGCTCGTGCCCGAAGCCTGGGATAATAAAGAATTTATCCGAATCGATCATTCGGGCTTACGCAAGTCCCTCGGTTTAAGCGAAGAGAAGGGGAAGCTCTTTTCCTTTCGTGAATTGATGGAAAGTCAAAGGCTCGACGTGGTGATCGGGGAGCTGGCGGTTAAAACTCAAGACAAAGAGAAGTTGAATCCATTTTTTCAAGCGGCCCAAAGATTAAACCATCAGTTGACCGTCTATCATGCGATCAAGCTCGGAGCCTTTCGAATCGTACCGAATGCGGATCCTCAGGATTCTTCTTGGCAGTATTACCGCGATCTCGAAGAGCCTTTGAGAGAAAAATTCCAAAAAGTTTTAAACACCTATGCGCTCACATTCACGTCAGCACCGACTCCGGCATCGGAGGCCGAGCTCAAGCTCGCCATTGAAAACTTCGTCACGGCGGCGAAAGCCGTCAATCCCCAGAGTTATCCTTTAGAAAAGCCGATGAGGATTGAGACTCATTACAATCAATTCCATCCCTTTATGTGGGCCTGGATCATCTATTTAATAGCGATGATTTTCTTTTTCCTCAGCATTTTGTTTAAGGAAAAGAAGACGGCCGCCGTGGGCTGGATCTTGTCAACAGTGGCCTTTCTTCTTCACACTTACGGTTTTGCTCTGCGAGTTTATATAACGGAGCGCCCTCCGGTTTCGAATATGTACGAAACTGTTGTGTGGGTCGGGTGGGGCACCATCGTATTTGCAGCCGTACTGGCCTTTGTTAAGCGGGGACCTTTTGCGATGCTTGCGGGGACCGCGGTGGCGGCCATTTGCATGGTGGCGGCGGACTTCGCTCCGTTAATTTTGGATGGTTCGCTTCAGCCCCTGGAGCCCGTACTGCGAAGTAACCTCTGGTTGGTGATTCATGTGATGACGATCACTCTGGCCTATGCGGCCTTTTTCTTGGCTTTGGGGATCGGGAATGTCGGTCTCTTCTATATGATAAGGACAGAAAATCGAGAATCAGCAACAATCCGCGAGCTTGTCGACACTTGCTATAAAAGTTTGCAAGTGGGAGTGGTGCTCCTCGCGGCCGGGACTATTTTAGGTGGAGTGTGGGCCGACTACTCTTGGGGCCGTTTTTGGGGCTGGGATCCTAAAGAAACTTGGGCTCTCATCGCGCTTCTCGGTTACCTCGCCGTACTTCATGGAAGGCTTGCGGGCTGGCTTAAAAACTTTGGAATGTTCGCTGGGGCCGTCATTGCCTTTAATTTGGTCATCATGGCTTGGTACGGAGTGAATTTTGTTCTCGGTGCGGGACTTCATTCCTACGGATTCGGGGCCGGCGGCATCGAGTACGTCTCGGTTTTTGTCGGAGCTCAGTTACTTTACGTTGTTTACTCGGGCATTATCAGTCTCAGAAATTAAAACGCAGTGGAGATCGCTGCGTTCAGAATGACGTCGGCAGCCTCCATTCAGATATTTTTCCGGTGATAAAGGATTTCAATTAGATGGTGCACTGTGTTTTCTCCCGCGTCTTTATCAAATTGTTTTCAAAAAAAGATTTTCATCCTTATCATTATTAGTTAATAGTTATTTCACTAGTAACACATAGTTAACTCAGTTTTTGTCGTTGCATCAGAGAGGAGAACGGATGGCATCTCATCACCGAATCCGGTGGCCCAAGATCATGCTCACGTGGATTTTTTTAGTTCCATTACTTACCGGCTGTAAATGGGGTCATATTGGCTACAACACCGGCTATGCACCGGAGCAACCGCTCCCATTTTCCCACAAACTTCATGCGGGTGAAAACAAGATCCAGTGTTTGTACTGTCACTCCACTGTGGAAGTGTCGGAGCATTCACCGGTGCCACCTCTTAACGTTTGTATGAATTGTCACATGTTGGTGGCGACGGACAAAGAGCCCATCAAAAAACTTCAACAGAAGTACTTCGCTGGGGAAACCATTGCGTGGACGAAGGTTCACATGCTCCCCGATCACGTGAAGTTCAATCACAAGCGCCACGTCCATACGTTTAGTACTCCTGACGATCGTTACGTCGCCTGCCAAAAGTGTCACGGACCTGTGGCAGAGATGGATGTTATTGAGCAAGTGAACAGTCTCGCTATGGGCTGGTGTGTGAATTGCCATAGAGAATCTGATCCTAAAGGCCCACTCAACTGTTCGACGTGTCACCACTAGAGGAATTTATGGAAGAAAAACAATTTTGGAAAAGTCTCGACGAAAAATATCAAACACCTGAGTTCTTGAAGACGTTTGAAAATGAATTCCATTCTTCTCCTCTCAAAGAAGAAGACGGAAAAGACGGCGTAGCTCGTCGTCAGTTTATGAAACTCATGGGTGCCAGTGTCGCCATGTCGGCCGCCGCTTGCGTGCGTCGCCCGGTTCAAAAAATTATTCCTTACAACAAACAGCCCGGCGAAGTGATCTTGGATGTTGCGGCTCACTATGCCTCGACATACTTCGATGGAACTCAAGCCGTCGGGATCGTTGTAAAAACACGCGAGGGTCGCCCTCTGTTTGTGGGTCCGAATCCAGGTCATCCCCTCAATCCAGCAGGGATCAGCACTCGCGCCAGCGCTCACATTTTAAGTTTATATGATCCAGACCGACTCAAAGGCCCGATCGTTAATTCCATCAATCCGAAGAAAAGATCGAACTCGGTCTCTGTAAAAAGAACTTGGGATCAAGTGGATGCCAAAGTCACTGAGCAATTGAAGAAGGGCGGAGTGGCCCTTCTCACTTCGAACTATCCTTCGCCTCACACCGAAGAACTTTCTCGAGCCTTTTTAGGAAAATTTGGTGGGACAAAATACGTTTGGGATGTTTTCAATACTCAATCGGTTCGCAGAGCTTCTAAAATTTCCTACGGTAGCGAAGTCGTTCCTCGTTATCACTTTGATCGCGCTCGCTACATTCTCTCCATCGATGGAGATTTCTTAGGAACTTACCTGTCGCCGGTTGAGCAGACAGTGAAGTTCACTCGCGGTCGCAATCCTGATAAAAACATGTCGAAGCTTGTGTCCTTCCAATCTGTGGCATCGATCACAAGCTTGAATTCGGATGACAATTACCCAATTAAGCCGAGCCAACAGTTAGGCGTTGTTCTCGCTTTAATTTCTAGAATTCAGCCCTCGGCTGTTCCGGGAAAACTCAAATCCGCCATCGTCACCGATGAGCAATTGGGCGTGGCGGCTGGAACTTTGGATGCGGTGGCCAAAGACCTGTCCAAAAATGCGGGCGAGTCGATCGTGATTGGTGGAGGTCTGCAGACCGAGACTGAAAACGCGGTGAGCTTTCACGTGGCCCTGAACTGGTTGAACTCGATCCTCGGGAACGACGGGAAAACCATTTCTGCGAGCGGACACTCTCTTTCTGGCGGAGCTGAGGATCTTGAAAATCTATTAGCAGCCATGGAAGCGGGTAAGGTGAAAACTTTAATCCTTCACAATGTAAACCCGGTTTACTCATTGTCTTCTGCTTACAAATTTGCAGAACTCATGCACAAAGTGGAAATGGTCGTTACGACCAGTAACTGGATGGATGAGACGGCGAAGCTGTGTGATGTGGTGGCCCCTTGTGGTCATTCGATGGAAAACTGGAATGAGTTCGAAGCGGTTCGCGGTGTGATGACCATTCAACAGCCGACGATTCGTCCTCTCCATGACACTCGTAGTTTCGAAGATAGCTTAATCACTTGGGCTCAAAAGGCCGGATCTGCTATTGTTTCTGAAGACAACTTCTACAATTACTTTAAGTCTAAGAAGTTAAAGGCTTTGGGGGGAGAAGACGCTTGGTTTGAGTACCTTCAAAAAGGTTACCAAGGAAATCTTCCTGCCGACTCAGGTCGCTCGTTTGCCGGTGGCGCGGTAGCTTCCATTGAAGCCCCGGCTCCTAAAGAAGGCTTCGAGCTCACTCTCTATTCGACTCCGCAAATGGCCGATGGGTCTTTAAACAACTTGTCTTGGCTTTTAGAACTTCCTGATCCTGTGACCAAAGTCACTTGGGATAACTATCTCTGCATCGCTCCCGCTTTGGCCAAAGAGTGGAAGGTCAAAGACGGCGACGTTCTGAGTGTAAAATCATCCACTCACGAAATGAATGTCCCGGTCTTTATCGTTCCTGGAACTTATAAACAATCTCTAGGTCTTGCGGTCGGTTACGGGCGCGAATCGGGAGGAGAGTTACTCAAAGGTGTGGGTGTTAACGCATTCCACTTTGTGCAAAAAGGGAACAATGGATCTATGGTCTACTCTGGAATGCCAGTGGAGATCAAAAAGACGGGACAACACTATCCATTGGCGGTGACTCAAGGTCACAACTCAATGGAAGGCCGTCAGATCGTCGCCGAGACTTCGTACAAAGCTTTCAAGGGTGGCGATAACGGAATTCATAAGCATAAAATCTTTAGCATTTGGGGCGCTCATAAATATGAAGGCAACAAATGGGGTATGGCGATTGATCTCAACACTTGCACCGGCTGTTCCGCGTGCGTGATTGCCTGCCAATCGGAAAACAACATTCCTGTGGTCGGCAAAAAGTATGTGATGCAAGGTCGCGAAATGCACTGGCTCCGTATCGATCGTTATTACAAAGGAGACGAAGCGGCTCCTGATGCGGTTTTCCAACCGGTCATGTGTCAGCATTGCGAAAACGCTCCTTGCGAAACGGTTTGCCCGGTTCTCGCTACCGTTCACAGTAACGAAGGTCTTAACGACATGGTTTATAACCGTTGCGTAGGAACTCGTTATTGCTCAAACAACTGTCCTTATAAAGTTCGTCGCTTTAACTGGTTCTACTACGGCGATCATACAAAAACTCCATTGAATATGGCGCTCAACCCTAAGGTGACGGTGCGCACTCGTGGGGTGATGGAAAAATGTACGTTCTGCGTCCAGAGAATTAAAGAAGGCAAAAACACCGCGAGAGATGAAAACCGTCCATTAAAAGACGGCGAAATCAAAACGGCGTGCGAAGAAGCTTGTCCGACGGAAGGGATCTCGTTTGGAGACCTTAATGATCCAGAAAGCAGCGTGAGCCGGTTGTTCCGTTCTCAGCGCAACTACACATTGCTTGAAGAGTTCAACGCCGCTCCTCGCGTTCGCTACTTAGCGAAAGTGAGAAACACAGATCGTGAAATCGCGGTTCATCATGGAGCCCCTGCGGGCCATGGCGAAGAGCATCCTCAATCTCCGGCTCCTCACAAAGGGCCTGGTGAAAAAAATGAGCATCACGAAAAGCACGAAGCTAAGGATGGAGGTCACGCATGATGGACAGAAAGCCTCTCGTTTTAGGGAATAAAACGTATAAAGATATTACTGACGACATTTGCGAACCGGTGGAAACTCTTCCGGGTCGCGCCTGGTACATGATGTTCTTTAGTGCCAAGTTCTTGCTCCTTTTCTATCTCTTCTCGGTCGGAATGATCGTGACGACGGGGATGGGGCTTCTCGGGGTGAACCATCCGATCGGTTGGGGAACGATGATTATTACCTTCGTTTTCTGGATTGGTATTGGTCACGCGGGAACTTTGATTTCGGCCATCTTGTTTCTCTTCCGTCAAAAGTGGAGAACCTCAGTGGCTCGCTCGGCTGAAGCGATGACGGTCTTTGCGGTGATGACTGCGGGGATTTTTCCGTTGATTCACACCGGTCGTCCTTGGTTGGATTTCTGGTTGTTCCCGTATCCGAACCAAAGAGGTCCTTTGTGGGTGAACTTCCGTTCTCCTTTATTATGGGACGTTTTCGCGGTTTCGACATATGCGACCGTGTCTATTGTTTTCTGGTATGTGGGACTTGTTCCTGACTTTGCGACCATTCGTGATCGCGCGAAAAACAAAACACGCAAGTTGATCTACGGAATCCTTTCTTTAGGTTGGAGAGGAACGGCAAGACACTGGAGCCATTACGAAATGGTTTATCTATTACTTGCAGGGCTATCCACACCGCTGGTTCTTTCGGTTCACACCATCGTATCCTTCGACTTCGCGGTGGCGTCGCTTCCGGGATGGCACACGACGATTTTCCCTCCGTACTTCGTTGCGGGTGCGATCTTCTCGGGCTTCGGGATGGTTGTGACTTTGTTAACTTTAGTCCGTATCGGGTTTCCGAAGTTTAAAGACTATATCACCATCGACCACATGGAAGTGATGAACAAGATCATCATGACCACGGGGATGATGGTCGGTTATGCCTACGGTTCTGAATTCTTCATCGCTTGGTACTCAGGCGTTCCTTACGAAAAGTTCGCTTTCGTGAACCGTGCGTTTGGTCCTTACTGGTGGTCTTACTGGATCATGATTTCGTGTAACGTGATCATTCCTCAAGTGTTCTGGTTCAAAGCGGCTCGCCGTAGTATCCCGATCATGTTTGTGGTTTCGATTTTCGTAAACATCGGAATGTGGTTCGAGCGTTTCGTGATTACTGTGACTTCGCTTCACCGCGATTTCCTTCCTTCGAGCTGGGGAATGTATGCTTGGTCTCGTTGGGATGCGTTTATTCTTTTTGGAAGTTTTGGAATGTTCCTAACTTTATTCCTCTTGTATCTCCGTGCTTTCCCGGCGATTTCCATCGCCGAAGTAAAACCGGTTTTATATGTAGGTAAGAAGGGAGATAAACATGGCTAAGCGTATTTCTGGAGTTGTTGGATTTTGGAGTGATGATCATGAGTGCGTGGAAGCGGCTCATAAGATGCGCCAAGCCGGTTACAAACACTTTGATGCCATTACGCCTTTTCCGGTCCACGGAATGGAAGAAGCTGTCGGTATCAAGCGCAGTATGATTCCTTGGGTGACTTTTGTCGCCGGGATCACGGGTGGAAGCTTAGGTCTATTGATGCAGTGGTGGATGTCCGCTGTGAGCTGGCCGATCAACGTGGGTGGTAAGCCCTACTTTTCGCTTCCTGCATTTATCCCTATTACTTTCGAATTAACGATTTTGTTTGCAGCTTTAAGCTCTGTGGGAGCGATGTTTATTTTAAATAAGCTTCCTCAAGTGGATCCGCCGATCATTCATCCGGATCTGACTTGCAGCAAGTTCGCATTGTGGGTTCCCGAAACTGAGCCTGGATACAATCCAGAAAAAGTGGAATCTTTTCTCAAACAGATCGGCGCCGAAGAAACGCGTCGAGTGGCGGAGTTCTAATATGTTGGTGACAGAGAAATCATTGCACTGGGCGTTTATGTTTTGCATGTCCTTGTTTGTGGCTGTTTTTCTATTCGGCCTGACAGGATGTTCAGATAAAACCAAACCCAATATTGAAGTTATTCAAGATATGATGGAACAACCGGCTCTCAAAGCTCAGGATTTTATGCCTGATAATCGCGAGAAGAGCAGTATGCTGGTGCCGCCTGAGGGAACTTTAGCCGTGGATCGCGAAGCCGCGAAGTACGCGACAGACCCTGAGGCTGCCGGAAAAAATTTAAAAATGCCAACGGTCACTCCCGAATTTCTCGCGTTGGGAGAAAGGCACTACAAAAACTATTGCCTTCTTTGCCATGGCGAAAAGGGAATGGGAGACGGGCATGTGGGTCAAAAATTTATCGGTGTAAAACCGCCGTCATTAATGACCGACAAAATTCGTGGGTATGCCGACGGACGCATCTTCCATGTTTTGACTTTTGGACAAGGCGTGATGGGAAATTACATGTACCAAATGCCAAAGGGTCGTGATCGTTGGGCTGTGGTTGCTTATGTTCGTAAAATGCAGCAGGAGAGTAAGTAGATGTCAGGCTTAAATTTAGAAAACATCAGTCCTCAAAAATTTCAATTAGACTCTAAACTCAAAGCGATCTTTATGGGGCTCACCGGCTTGGGCTTCGTACTCCTTGCCGTGGGATTTTTTATCAATAAAGAAAGAGCGTGGCATGCTTACCTCGTCAGCTACTTCTTTTTTACCTGTTTGACCTTAGGTGGAGTGTTCTTTGCGGCGATTCAGCATGTGGCCTCCGCCGGCTGGAGTGTGAATATTCGCCGGATCTCTGAATCTCTCTCGTCGTTTTTACCCTTTGTTTTTGTACTTGGTTTACCCATTGTGTTCTTCGCCAACAAAGATCTTTATTTGTGGCTCGACCAGCCTGCGGTGGACAATGATCCCTTATTGATGGGGAAGGCACCGTATTTAAATCAGACCTTTTTCGCGATTCGTTTTATTCTATTTATGGGCCTATGGATCTTCTTCGCTCGTAAGATCGTTGGATTTTCTTTAAGCCAAGATAGCGATGGAAGAGAAGAGTGGACGACAAAGGCGTTGCCATGGTCGGTGGCCTTCTTAGCCGTTTTCGCATTAAGCTTCTCACTTTTTAGTGTGGATTTTTTAATGAGCTTAGAGCCTCACTGGTTTAGTACGATCTACGGAATTTATTGTTTCGCAGGATTATTTCAGTCCACCTTAGCGACGCTGATTCTTATCACGCTTTTCTGCATGAAGCAGGGATGGGTGAAAGGTTTAGTCACCATTGAGCATGTTCATGATCTCGCCAAGTTTATGAAGGGCTTTACCGTCTTCTGGGCGTACATTGCATTCTCTCAGTTTATGTTGATCTGGTACGCAAACTTACCTGAAGAAACGATCTTTTATCTTCACCGCTCCCATGGTTCATGGTTGTATGTTTCGATCGCGTTGATTGTCTTCCGGTTTGTAGTGCCGTTCATTGCTTTACTACCTCGCTGGGCGAAGCGAACACCAGCTCACTTGGTCAGTGTCTGTATCTTGATCCTCGTCATGCAATACGTAGATCTTTTCTGGCTCATCTATCCGAATTACAGCACTGAATTCGTCGCGTTCTCTTGGCTTGAGATCGGGACATTCGTAGGCTTCCTCGGATTGTTCTCTCTTGTCGTCGCTAAGTTCTTGTCGAGCTACAATTTGGTGCCGATCAAAGATCCTCGTCGTCATGAGTCGATTCATCACCACGTGACTTACTAAACAGAAATTCCGTCCGCACTGGCTCTTCGATTTGATTTTAATTTGAAGTTGAATTGAAGAGCATTCTTACGGCGGAAGCCTCCTTCCATGGATCGTTTCGCGCCCCTCCATGGGCGCGACCGCCGACGCATACTCCTCAATTCAATTTCAAATTAAAACCAAATCGAAGAGACGGGCTCTTGGAACAGTTGAGGTTTGCCCGGGGGGGCTCAGATCGTGTCCGGGGGGTGCGCCGATACTTTTTGAGAACTGGTGCGTCGTTGGGGTTGGCGGGGGACTGTTTGCGGGGGAGTTGCACCTGGGGTGACGGGGTGTATGATGGGGGAATGGTGAATCGGACATTTCTAGGTCGTATTGTTTCGGTCGGAGGCTTCTTGGCCTTCGTCGGTTATATGTTGTGGTTTCAGTACGTGGCCGTGGGGACCTTGTCGACTTCGGAATATAATAGCGGTGCGGCTTTACTCGTTTTTATTATTTGTATTGGGCTTGTGATTCAGCCTCACTTGGGTCGCGCGATGGACGAGGCTCCACCTCCCGTGGAGCATCATAATCGCTGGGCGGCGGCTTTCTGTTTTGGATTAAGCGGTGTCGCGGGGATCGCGGCGTTAATCACATTGTTTTCGGCCGGAGTGACTTCGGTGCTGCTGGGTCCGCTCCTTTCTATTTTTGTATTTGCCTTATTCGCGGGCATTTTGGTTCTCAAATATCGTTTTCCCCGGAAAAAAAATAAGTAATATTCAAAGTTGCATTTAAACGAAGCAGTAATACCATTGTTGTATGGTGCAGAATTACGGAAGCAAAGGATTTTCACTGGCTTCGGTTATGGTCGGAGTGGCCGTCGTTGGAATTGTGGCTTTAGGGACTTTGTCCCTTTTTGAGAGCATGACGAAAAGTCAAAACTTCCAAGAGACGCGACTCCAAGTGGATAATTTTACCGAGGAAGTGCGAGCTCATTTAAGCAACGTGGATTCTTGTAAAAGTACCCTGAGCTCTGTGAATCTCGGAGCCTCAGGAGCAACGACCGATCTGAATTCGATCAAAGAAGCGAACGGTACACTTAAAAATACAGTGGGCTCCATCTACGGAAACGGCGCTTTCGTTCTCACCGGCCTCCAGTTTTTGTACACGCCTGGAGATCTTCCCACCGCTTTGAATGCCAATTTGGGCGAAGGCGTTTTGCGAATCTTTACTAAAGCTCAAAAGTCCGTGTCAGGGACTTCGACACTTAAGTTTCGGGAAATTGCGATTCGTATCACTAAAAGTCCAACGGGACAGTTAATTGAGTGTATTGCGATGGCAAAGATGACCGATGGGATTTGGACTCGGTCGACCAACATCAACGATATTTTTTATAGCACCGGACGAGTAGGTATCGGAACCTCTCAACCCTTAAGTCCACTCCATGTCTTGAATGGAATTTCCACGTCGACCGCTGCGGGCTCCCCGATGAATATTCTTCAGATTTTTAACGAAGCCCCCGATACCGGCGTCCTTAATTATGGTCACACCACAGGCGGAACACCTGGTGGCAAGATTGACATTCGCAGTGAAAATGTGACCCGAATGACCATTTTGAATTCGGGTGACGTGGGCATTGGGTCTCAGAATCCGACGGTAAAGTTAGATGTCAGCGGAGAGATCAAGGTGTCCAGTTCTGGAATGACATGTACAACGGATAAAGAAGGGGCTGTGCGCTATCATCTTCCAACAAAGAATTTGGAGGTGTGCGACGGAACTCAATGGAAATCGGTCCAAGCTGCCGGAGAAGTCTGCCAATGGATCGACCATGCTGGAAACGCATCCCTTTCCTATGGCGGTAGGGACACCCACGGTACAAGTCCTTCCGGAGAGTGTCCTTCTGGTCAGGTCATGCGTGGAGCAAAGCTTCAGGATTACACCGATAACTCTGCGGGCGGGGGCGATAATGCCGTGACAAGGACGGGTCTCAGCATCAAATGCTGTCGCTAGTTTTTACTGAAGTTGGTCCTCACTTTCTTAATTGCATTTCTTTGCTCTCCGATTAAACTTTAAATATGGAAACAAAATCGGCTCCTGTTAAAAACAAAAGATTTATTAAAAATTTACTTATACGTCCTGAGCGGCAACTCAAATTGGCGACCCTCATGATCGTCAGTAGTTATCTCCTGGTGCTCGGAGCCTTTCTAGGGACTCAGATTTTTAACTATTTTACGATCAAGACGTCACTGAGTTCGGAGGCCATTGATCCGATCATCTATGAGCATATTCTTAATTCTTTGATGCAGTCGATGCTTTATCCCACTTTACTATGCCTGTTACTGATCCTGGTTTCGTTTGTTTTTCTTGTGAAGATTTCCCATCGATTCTTTGGACCTATTGTTCCAATCACTGCCATTTTGGATAAGCTGATTCAGGGAGATTACGGTCACACAAGAAATCTTCGAGACGGAGATGAGCTGACAGAAGTGATGGACGCAGTGAATTCTCTCTCGAAGGCTCTCAAGGAACGACATGGTTCGTCCTCAAAATAACCAAGGTTTTTCTTTAGCCTCGGTGATGGTGGGGGTCGCGATTGTTGGTATCGTTGCGGTCGGCACGCTCTCGCTCTTTGAAAATATGACCAAGTCGCAAAACATGGCGGACTTTCGCACTCAGCGCGATGTCCTTGTGGAAGAGATTCGAGCACACCTGAGCGACACGCAAGCCTGCCGCGCCACTTTCGGGTCCATCTCGTTACTGACCAATGGGTACTCCGAGACGATCTCTCAAATTCGAAATGCCGACAACTCCGTCAAGTGGGAGACAGCTACGCCTTACTCGAACAATACTTATCGTATTAGTGGCCTGGTTTTTAACTACACACCTGGGACATCGCCGACAAATCCATCCACCGCCACCGCAAATCTTATGGTGCAACTTCAAGCGATGAAAAAAGTGGCCGGCGTTAACGTTTCTGATCCAAAATTTATAAATATCAGTATCAAGAGAAACTCTACGACAGGCGCCATGTTGGAATGCATCGCTTCTGCGAAAATGTCTGACGGAATTTGGCAGCGAACAGCAACTGTGAATGATATTTTCTATACGGGAGGAAACGTCGGAGTCGGAAGTGCATCTCCGGCCACCACCCTCGATGTGGACGGTGGTGTAAGAGCCGGCGATGAAAGCCGCGTGACTCAATGTGATTCCTCTCTGGAAGGAGTTTTACGCTACAATAAATCCACTCATCGCATGGAATTTTGTGATGGCACTCAGTTTAGAAATATCGGTTCGGTCTGTCGGAAGGTGAGTGATTCGGGTCCAGCCCCAAGTTACGTCTCTCGGGCCTCCTGCGCTCCCGACGAAGTGATGACGGGTGGAGGAGGAATCTGCGAAGCTCCTGGTTATGGTTTGTGCTCGGGAATTTCGCGGGGAACGCCTACATTTTTTGGGCCTGACTCTACACTACCCAATACTTTTACGGTGGACTGCTGGAATCCAGCGACAAGCACAGAGGCTTGTTCCATCGCCTATGCGATCTGTTGTAAATAAATAATATACGAGGTGAGTGTGCTTTCGGGTCAAATGTTTTTTAAATATTCTAATCGAGGTTTTTCTTTAGCCTCGGTCATGGTGGGAGTTGCCATCGTCGGTATCGTTGCGGTGGGCACGCTGTCACTTTTTGAAAACATGACCAAGTCGCAGAACATGGCGGACTTTCGCACCCAGCGCGATGTACTGGTGGAGGAGATTCGCTCTCACTTGAGCGACACCCAGGCCTGTCGCGCGACTTTGGGTTCGATCTCGTTACTGACCGACGGACACTCTGAAGCCATCACTCAGATCCGAAATGCCGATAGCTCCGTAAAGTGGATGACCGCAACGCCGTATTCGAGCAATACCTATCGCATCAGCAGTTTAGTTTTTAATTATACACCTGGTACTTCGCCGACGAACCCATCCACCGCCACCGCCAATCTCATGGTGCAGCTTCAAGCGTTGAAGAAGGTGGCTGGGATAAATGTTTCTGATCCGAAGTATATCAATATTAGTATTAAGAGAAATCCCACTACGGGAGCTATGTTAGAGTGTATCGCTTCTGCAAAAATGTCAGATGGGATTTGGCAGCGATCGACCAGCGTGAATGACATTTTCTACTCCAGTGGCAGCGTCGGAATAGGGACCACAAACCCCACCGCGCGCCTGCATTTAGTGCAAGGGGATGTCGTCGCTGAGAAAGAAAATGACTGGAGCTTCTTTGGATCCTACGCGTACTCGAACAATCTTGCCCACAGCTCCGCATGGGTAGGTATGAGAGGCCGCGGTAGCCGAGCAAGTCCTTTATATCCACTGGCCGGCGATGCGCTCACCTCATTGAGCGGCCGCGACGTGATCGACGGCTTTCACGTCACAAATTATGGGGGTTCCTTTATAAAAATGAGCGCCACTCAAAACTATAGCTCAACAGCCAAAGGCTCAGATATCACTTTTAATACGACGCCCAATGGAAGTGTCATGCCAGTACAGAGAATGCTTATCGACCAAACGGGCAATGTCGGTGTTGGAACAGCAGATCCTATAGCGAAACTAGATGTTGATGGAGAAGTCCGTATAAAATCAGGAGGATCAGTTTGTAGTGTTTTGAACGAAGGATCCATTCGCTATTCTGCTGCGACCAAAACATTCGAGGGATGTGATGGTGTGATGTGGAAGCCATTAGGTGGCGCTTTGGGGAACACTTGCCATTGGGTCACCTCTAATACCGACTGTACGACAAGCGCAGTTCCCCATCAGGCGAGTTGTCCTGCAGGTGAGTACGTTAATCAAGTGCGTACCACTCAGATTTGTTTCATAGCTGATAACACTTATACGACAATTTCCGATCTGTATTGTTGTAAGTAGAAATTTCATCGATTAAACTTCAACTATGGAAAAACTCTCCGTTTCGAAATCCTCGAGAAGGAAATTCGCTTATAAAAGTGATGAATGCGGTGAATTCTTTGCCTAAGATATTAAAGGAGCAACATGGCTCGTCCTCAATATAACAAAGGTTTTTCGTTAGCCTCGGTGATGGTGGGAGTTGCGATCGTAGGTATCGTTGCGGTGGGCACACTGTCACTTTTTGAAAACATGACGAAGTCGCAGAACATGGCAGACTTTCGCACTCAGCGCGATGTCCTTGTGGAAGAGATTCGCGCACATCTGAGCGACACACAGGCCTGTCGTGCCACCTTCGGCTCGATCTCGTTACTTACTAATGGACATACTGAAGCCATCACTCAAATTAGAAATGCCGATAACTCCGTAAAGTGGATGACCGCCACTCCGTATTCGAGCAACACCTATCGCATTAGCAATTTAGTATTTAATTATACGCCCGGCACTACGGCGACGAATCCTTCCACGGCTACAGCCAATCTTATGGTGCAACTTCAAGCGATAAAAAAAGTGGCTGGGATTAATGTTTCGGATCCAAAGTTTATCAACATTAGTATAAAGAGAAATCCGACAACTGGCGCGATGTTGGAATGCATCGCTTCCGCAAAAATGTCAGATGGGATTTGGCAGCGATCGAACAACGTGAATGACATCTTTTATGCTTCTGGCAACGTCGGCGTCGGTTCAGCTCTTCCTCAGTCGACATTTGAAATTTATCGTACAGGAACCTCCCCCAAGCTCACCATATGGAATCCCGAGGAACAGTCCGTCTTTTTTGAAATGGCGGGAACCGGGGGCGTCGGAGGTGCCGAAGGATTTGAAATTGAATATACAAACTCTGGAGACACTTACTTTAGAAATCGTTGGAACAATGGAATTCTCGGCAATATGTACTTTCAAACAAGCACCAGCATTGGCACTCTGCAAAGACCTCTCACTTTAACTTGGGACGGGAACGTGGGAGTCGGTACAACAACTCCACAGACCAAACTTGAGGTGGCTGGGGAAATGAAAATTCAAAGCACCGGGGCTCCGTGTTCGCCAACCATTGAAGGATCGATTCGCTACATTGCGGCCACCAAAATCTTTGAGGGTTGTAATGGAACGGCTTGGATTCCGTTAGGTGGTGGAAATCCCGGTGGACTTTGTCCTCCGGGGTATAGAGACTACGGTTCGATCACCGCCAGTGGGGAAAAAGTTTGTGCTGTCGATCCGGGATCATCATGTTTTACTTCCACAACAAAAATCCGAATGCAAGATGGAACCAATAGATCAATCGCGGAGGTTGTTCCTGGGCAGCAAGTGGCTAGTGCAAGCGGGTTCGGTAATCAAGTTATTGCGGTAGAAAAGGTCCTGTTGGCCCAACGCCCTCTCGTTGGATTCAATGATGAAGAACCGTTTTTTACTCCCGAGCATCCTTTTCAAACGAAGCAGGGTTGGAAATCATTTTGGCCGGAAGAGACTTATCGTGAACATGGATTTCGCGTTCAAGATATCTTAAAGGTAGGCGATCAAGTTTTAAAAGACGGGCAGTGGATCGCTGTTGATAGCGTGCGATCTCAAAGCGGTTTATCGTTCCAAGTGGTCTACAACCTAGTGCTGGACGGAGATCACACCTATTGGGCTAATGGTTATTTGGTGCACAACAAACACTAGAAGAGTCTTGGATGCGATTCGAGTAGTTCTTAAGTGCCGCTGAGCCCATCTCACTTTGCAAGAATTTATAAAGTTGGAAGATCGTGAAGCTTTTTTCGGTGAGTCCAAGTTCTCTTTTCAAAATCGAGAGATAAGCCTCGTTATGGGCGGCGACCCATTTTTCAACGGTGGCCGTAGCGACGGAGCCACTTTTAGTCATGAGAAAAAAAGAAGTGTCTCCCGAGGGATCCATCTGATCGGCCACAGGAAGTTTTTGGGAACGATCAAAATCCAGTTGTCGTGTGAAGCCTAAATGTTCGGAGATCTCACTGACGAAATCAGCATCGGTGAGATCGCGAATATATATCTTTCCTGTAGGATGAAGATTCGAATCCAACTGGATCAAAAAGTTTTGCGAGTTCGGGGTTGCCATTTGTAAACCGTACCGAAGTAGAAGGAGAGCTTTGACGCGTCCGACGGGTTCGGCGTAATGTTTCTTCCAGAATATATCAAAGTTTTCGCCGTGTCGTTCTGCTAAAGTTTTCCCAAAGTAGGGAATTGCAAAACCCGGCAGATAATAGTTTCCATCCTGAAGTGGAGTAAGATCACGCACGGAGATTCCGTTGCCCGTTTCTTTTTCGATCAGGGAGAGAACGTCAAAAAGGATTTGGAATGTTTTAGGCTTCCCCAGCTTTTGATCCATCGTTTGAATATGTTTTGTGCGCTCGGTGGCCACTTTAACAATGTCTCTCAGGTCTGCTTTTGAAGGTTGCTCAATACCTCGGTGGGGAAAGTTTGTAGGAGTTCGGTACGAAAACAGCTGGCTTTCCACCCAAAAGAATAAAGAACGAGACGCCGAAAAATAAACAGGTCGAGGATGGCTTTCGGGGAGTCCGTAAAAAGGAACACGAGATTCATCATTGTAGGGATGTTGCGGCCAGAGATAAGCGTCGCGAGAAATTTTAAAATAGCCCTCGATGCTGGCGCGGAGGTCCTCGGAGCCAGCCCACTTGATATCGACCGCCTGTCTTGGCGCTTCCGCAGATTCGATCATGACGGGCTCTGTAGGCTTGTGAAACTCCGGAAGATTCGCGGTCTGTTCCCAAAGAAGTAACTGAGGTATCGGATTTTTGAGATGAAGCTCTTGCACCACGGCCGAACGTTTATGGAAAACGTCTCGGCAAAAATAACTTTGAGAAAACGCAGCTTCAGTTACCGTTAGAAGCGCACAAATCAAGGCCCATTTCATTTATTTCACGTCCAATTCTTTATAAAGATAAATCCACGAGAGCGTATCACGGTACGCTTGTTCGTCGCTCGTCATCAGGGTGCCGCCGTGACCTCCCTTGGGATCCTCGTAAAAATAATGGCGGGATTGGAGCTCTTTAAGTCTTGCGGAAAATTTTCGAGCATGGCCGGGATGAACGCGGTCGTCATGGCGATTGGTTTTAATGAAAACGGGAGGATATTTAACTCCGTCCTTGAGCTGATGGAGGGGGGAGTATTGGGCCCAAAAGTTTTTCTCGGTCGTTTCAGGATTTCCATATTCGGGCATCCAAGAAGGACCAGAAAGTAATTTGTGATATCTCGCCATATCGAGGAGGGGTATTTCGCAGATCACCGCTTTAAAAAGCTCTGGTCTCTGTGTCATTGCCACACCTACGAGTAGTCCACCGTTGCTTCCTCCTTGAATCGCAAGCTTCGACGGAGATGTGATTCCTCTTCGAATAAGGTCCTCGGCGATACCGATAAAGTCGCGATAGCTGTTTGATTTATTTTCTTTAAGAGAAGACTCGTGCCAGTACTTGCCAAATTCCCGTCCTCCACGAATATTGGCCACAACGTAAACGCCACCTTTCTGAAGCCAAAGGTGTCCGACGTTGCCGATATATCCAGGGTTCATACTGACACCGAAACCGCCATAACCATAAACAAGAGTCGGTGCGGGTTTTTCGTTGTTCTCTAGATCTACTTTTTGAGGATCGTAGATGATAAAATAGGGCACGCGTATGTGTTTTCCGTTCTGATCTAAGCCTTGATCGATCCAAAGTTGCGAAACTTTAAACTGCGCCGGATTGAAAATCTTAACGTCGGTGTCGACAAGCTCAAACGAAAAAGAATTATTTTCGGAGCGAACCGTATACTCTTTGTAGGGCTCCAGATGAGTGGATATAAATAAACGCAGTTTGTTCTCAGGGGGTTCAGAAACTACCGTCAAAGATTGAAACTCGCTCTGTTCCGGGATTTTAAACTCTTTCGGAGTCCAATGACCTGAATTCCATTGAAGGACTTTGAGTTCATCGCTGACGTTCTTGGAAATCTTTAGAAAAATCTGGTCATCGTCTTTTTTAGTCTTATCATTGGTCACTAGTGAACCGCCTCCCAAAATGGAGTCGCTGGATTCATGTCGGTAAATGAGTGTCGGATTCATTTGAATCACTTGATCATTTTGATAATTCAGATGGACTGAAATGACGTCATCTTTTTTAAAATCGGCCCAATCCTCTTCTGTTTTTATGATAAGGTCATCACTATCCGTTGTGCCTAAAAGGTGGAGTTGCTTGGGGATTTGCAGCTGCGTGGATGTGTACTGGCCCGTAGATTGAAGATCCTGAAGTATATGTATATTTAAAACCTCACGACTGATGACCTCATACACCATCAAAAAGTGAATTGGGTCTGTAATGACTTTTTGACTTTCCATCGCGCCAGCCGCCACGGTGATCGCCTCTTTTTGTGTTGAAAAGAGTGGCTTTTGTTCGGATGAGAAAGGTTCTCCACGCTTCCAAATATAGAGGTGGCGAGGATAGCCGATCTTTGTGACTAGCCCCATCTCGATCGCTGAGTCTAAATTGATAGGTTTTGTGGGATGCTTAAGGTTATAAAACGATAAGCCATCGAGGCCCACCACAAGATGGTTTTCATCAATCCACGTGAATGTAGTGCGAGTATGGAACAAGAAATTGAAGCTATTCTCTAGGACCCACATTTTCTTTTGAATATCGAATTCGTAAAAAACTTTTTTATCTCCGCCGGACTGACTAAAGCCGACTAAACAACGTAAGGGCTCATTGGTTTTTTTATCTCGCCAACAATTGAAAGTTCCAAGAGATGGCGATGTGATTTCTTTTGGAAAAGGATTAGTCTTTATGAAAGCATCAACATCAAGAATATTTTCCCAGGGAAGCGCCTCGACGGAGTTCTCCTGTTTGGCTTTGAGGTAAAGGTCTTTGTCGACTTTTCGATAAAGACCGTTCGGATGACTGTCGTCGGTATAAAATCCGTAAGCATAGTTTCCGTAGATTTTCGCTTTTGATTTGGCACGAATTTTAGAGTCTTGAATATAATTTTTAAAATAAGTCCGGATCGTTTTAAAATCGGCGTGTGATTCCAAGTTCTCAAGCGTCTCTGCATTCTGACTCTGGACAAATTGATCTGCGGTTGTGGACTGGATCTCCTCAAGCTCAGGGTATTGGGTGACACCAAATTCAAGCTGGGCGGCGAAAGCCACAGCACAAAAAGAAAAAACTACGATCAAGATCGACTTCATTTGAATCCTTTTTTTATGAGATACGCCTTAATAACACCTTGCGAGATGAAAACAAAGGTTTCCCAAGATTCTGAAAAAAACTACAGGTCAGGGTCAGTAGAAGAGGGCGTAGGTGATCATTGGTCCCAGCTGCCAGGAGACGAGGTTAGCCAGGGTGGATGCTGTAAAGGTATATTTGAGTGGAATTTTAAACACAAAGTGGTGAAGGAGGGTCTCGGCGAAGATCGCGAACCCCTCGGCGACGAGGATTCCAGATAAGAATGAAATTTTTGCCGACATAATTACAAAAAAAACGATAGGGTGGGTCATCATATTCGACAATGTCACCAGGAAGAAAAAGTCCCAGAGATCGTGGTGAATGCGAATCAACTTGAGGCGACGGACCTCTTTATAGATCATAAAATAGAACGGCACCTCGAGTAAATTGGACTGCAGAAAAACGTAAAAGTAGGACAGTGAATTCATGCTCGACGTCCCAATCGTCTTAAGAAGAATCCCGCCAAAGAAAACTGGATCAGAATGTAAAAATAAATAAATAGATTATGATCACGCCCTTGATTAGGCATTATGACCGAATAATAGGGAGTAAGAATCGTTTCTTCCCAATAATAATTTTTGAAGATCCCCACAGGAGTGAGCATCGTGGCGATTTCAAAAGTCACCCTGTAAGGGCTGATTAAGTTAAACTGTGAAATGAGAGAGAGTAATAGAGGCGAGATGAGAATCAGTAGAATGATGAGAAGTTTTTGGTGTTTTATCATGTGCCCATAACTTTTAAGCTACGGGCACAAAGATTTAAAGTAAAATTTTACTTCTTGTAGAAACCGATAGTGCACATGTAATCGTTGTACACTTGTTTACTCACAGGGTTTACGTACTCTTGTTGGCAAACCATGTACATCGTGTAGGCTTTGCTGTCGACGAAGATGGAACCATTCTTAGTCACGGCGACCATTTTTGCCGTTTCTTTTCCATAGAAGCTGACGTACTCGCCTGGGAGATTGTTGTAAGGGTCAATTCCTTGAGCGATGAGATCGTTATCTGCGATCATCGGGAGCCATCCATCGAGTTTGAAGGTATCTCCAGAGTCTACATAGTCGGGACCGTTTTTAAACGCAGAAACGGAGCACATGTAGTCATCCTTAAACTGTTCTGTGAGTGGTGCCATATATTCGCGAGCACAATAGATGCTCACGACCCAACCTTTGCTGCGAATATCGAGAGAGCGATATTCAGTGGATAGATCACCGCCGGCAAATGCAATTTCGGGCATCGCTTCGAAGAACTTGTAAGTCTCTTTCCCGTAAAAAGAGAGGGGCTCGAATTCCAGTTTTCCGTGAGGGTGTACACCCTGAACTTCGATGTAGGGGATTGATGAATCGTTCGCTTGGGCGCTGAAAGCGGCACCAAACATCACAGCTGCGGCTAATAATGCTTTGATCATGTAAAACTCCAAATTTTGGGCACATCCTGGCCAGTTAATTTTCCTATGGAGGTGTAAATAGCCGCCAACGGGTGGATCTTTAAGTTTTTTGAAGAAATTCGGCGAAAATGTAAAAAAATCGGCCGTAATTCCCCGTAATCGACTGTGCAAACGGTAAGAAGTACACAAACTCATTGATTTTTGGGCAGTTTTGGATGATCTATAGAACTGATGAACCCACGCTTCGTGACCATTTCATAACTGCATGTCTCAAATTTCTGTCAGCTTACCTGATAAATCGGTAAAAACATTTGATCATGAACCTACCATTCTCGAAGTGGCCCAAAGCATCGGTGCGGGACTCGCCAAGAATTGCGTGGGTGGCTACATCAACGGCAGCAAAGACATCGCTGATCTTCGCACGCTCCTAAAAAACGGTGATTCCATCAATATTGTGACGGCCAACTCAGAAGCGGGCTTGGAAGTTCTTCGTCACTCCGGGGCGCACATCATGGCCCAAGCGGTGCAAGAGTTATTTAAAAATGTCAAAGTCACCATTGGTCCAGTTGTCGAGAGCGGATTTTATTATGACTTCGATCCCGAGCAACCCTTCTCGCAAGATGATCTTCAAAAGATCGAAGACAAAATGGCCGAGATCGTCAGTCGTAATCTTCCGATCAATCGCAAAAATTATCCCATCAACGAAGCCATCGAAATTTTTAAGAAGCTGGGCGAAAATTATAAAGTCGAACTCATCGAAGATTTGCGCGATAAACAAAATCAAACCGAAGTTTCCATTTACTCCCAAGGCGACTGGTTTGATTTATGCCGTGGACCTCACACACAATCCACCGGTCAGGTGAAAGCGGTCAAGGTCATGTCCCTTGCCGGAGCTTACTGGCGTGGAGATCAGGCCAACAAACAGCTTCAGCGTGTGTATGGAACGGCCTTCAACGATAAAAAAGAACTCAAAGAGTATCTCCACAACTTAGAGGAAGCGAAAAAACGCGATCACCGCAAGGTGGGTAAAGAGCTCGGACTGATCATGTTTCATGACTGGGCTCCGGGCATGCCGTTTTTCACTCCCAAGGGGGCGGTGATTTACAATGAGCTTTGCAATTACGTCCGCTCGCTTTACCGTAAGTATGGTTATCACGAGGTGATCACACCTCAAGTCTACGATGTCGTACTTTTTAAGACGTCGGGGCATTATTCTCATTACAAAGAAAACATGTACTTTAGCGAAATGGGCGACAAAGCGACTGTCGGGGTAAAACCGATGAATTGTCCTGGACACTGTCTACTTTACGGGTCGGAGCTCCATTCGTATCGTGAGCTTCCGTACCGTGTGGCCGACTTCGGTCGTCTGCATCGCTACGAAGCCAGCGGAGCTCTTCACGGATTAACTCGTGTTCGCTCCATGTCTCAAGACGACGCTCATATTTTCTGTCGCGAAGATCAACTTCCTGCGGAAATGGAAAGCTTTATGACTTTCCTTCAAGAGGTTTACGGAACATTAGGCATGAACGATTATAAAGTTCTCATCGCCACTCGCCCTGAGAGCCGCATGGGAACCGATGAACAATGGGATCGCTCTGAAGGCGCACTGATCAACGCCATGGAAAAACTGGGCGTCCCTTACAAGATTGCTGAAGGCGATGGCGCTTTTTACGGCGCCAAGATCGAAGTTCATTTTGTCGATATCATGAAGCGCACGTGGCAGTTGGGCACGATGCAGGTGGATTACATTCTTCCGGAGAACTTCGCGCTCAAATACATCGGTGAAGACAATGCTGAACATCGTCCAGTGATGCTCCACCGGGCGATTTTAGGCACGCTGGAGCGATTCATCGGAATTTATATCGAACATTGCGCCGGAAGATTTCCTCTTTGGTTATCTCCCGTTCAGGCCATCATTCTCAACGTGACCGATCGTCAAACGGCATATTGCCAAGAATTAAAGAAGAGGCTGTTCGACGCGGGCTTTAGAGTCGAATTTGATGATCGCAGTGAAAAGCTCGGTTACAAAATTCGCGAAGCTCAGATTAAACAAATTCCATATATGCTCATTATTGGCGACAAAGAGGTCGAGCAGGGCGTGGTGTCGGTGCGCTTACGATCCGGAGAAGTTTTAAACTTCCTCAACACCGAAGACTTTATTGAAAAATTAAAACAAGAGTACACCACAAAGTCGTTGAGTACGCTTTTTGATGTACCAAAACCAAATCCAAACCAGGAGAAAAGCCATTAATCCAATTAAACCAAAACCCCCAATGGGTCGACCAGCTCCATCATTTAGCAAGCCAGGCGGACCACCAAAACCCGGTGGCAATAAATTCGGAGGCCCCAGCAGTGGTGGGAATAAGTTCGGCGGTGGCGGCGGAGGCAAAGATCGTTTTAATCGCGGCCCGAATAAAGGCGACAAAGATGCGTTCAATGTGAACGAAAACATTCGAGCGCGCGAAGTTCGAGTGATTGGTCCTGACGGAAAAATGTTGGGTGTGTATCCGACCTCTCAAGCTTTATCTCTTGCTCGCGATTTTCAACTCGATCTGATTGAAGTGGCTCCCGATGCCTCTCCTCCGACTTGCAAAATTATGGATTACGGCAAGTACAAGTACGAAGCTAAGAAAAAAGCTCATTCCAACAAAAAGAAACAGGTGATTATTTCTGTTAAGGAATTGCAAATTCGCCCCCGCACCGACGAGCACGATCTCGAAGTGAAGATCCGTCATGCCCGCCGTTTCCTCCTCGAAGGAGACAAAGTGAAAGTGAGCATGCGATTCCAAGGTCGCGAGATGGCCAATCAGGAAATGGGTCGAAAGACCATGGCGCGCTTCACGGCCGCGATGATGGATTTGGCTTTGGTCGAGTCGGAGCCGAAGAGTGAAGGTCGTCAGTTATTTATGATCGTCGCTCCGGACCCCGTAAAGATCAAAGAATACAAGGCCAAGCATCCGAACGAAAAGCCTGGAAAGGCCCCGTTGCCGGAAGAGCTGTTAGATAACACTCCCGACGAGGATGATGACGCAGATTAAGATCGAGGGCAAACCTATCGCCCTTGCCAGAAGACTTGTTTCAAATTGGAGCGTTGGAACTCCATCATTTTCCTCAATGTCTTAAGTTTCGGGGTATTCCGCCGATAATAACTATGTGAAGTTCAATAGTTATTACAAATTGTTAAGCCCAATAAAGTTCAGGGTTAGGCCTACATATTTTGAGGTCTTCCTTTTTCTTTATGCGCTACTTTTTTTAGGAACTCCACGCGCTCAGGCGCAAGCCGTGCCCAACTCATTTGTTTATCAAGGGCAAATCACAAAAGCGGGGGGAGCACCTCTCGAAGCGAACCCAGTAATTTTTAACGTCCGTATCTTTTCGGCAGTGAACGACTGCTTACTTTACGAAGAACAGCATTCGATCAACATGCTCGGAAGCGAGGGTATGTTCTCGTTAAATGTGGGTGCAGGAATTCGTTCCGGCAGCGATTACGAAGATGTTTCTAATATTTCGACTATTTTTCAAAATGGAATCACTTTCACCGGTATTACTAACTGTGCTTCAGGCACAAGTTATAACGCTTTAACGGGGCACACTCGTAAAGTGCGTGTGAGTTATAACGACGGAAGTGGTTTAGTCACTCTCGCTCAGGATTTTCATTTGCAGACCGTTCCCTATGCCTGGTACGCAAATAGCCTTCAGGGCTTAAACGCTTCGAACTTTGTTCAAGTGAACGTCGGTCAAAATTTAACTCAAGCGAATTTAGAAAGTCTCCTGAGTGGAACCAACTACAATACACTTTACAATTTAGCCTCTGGAACCTCGACAACCCCGTTGTCGATGAACAACCAGCAGATTAAAAACTTAGCCGATCCCACATTAGCTCAAGATGCTGCAACCAAAAATTACACCGATACACGCGTCGGGGGAAGTCTGGTGAATCTCTCGGGTGTAGGTGCGGGAGTGGGCGACGGACGAGTGCTCGCGTGGAACGCCACGCTCAATCAGTGGGAAGCGATCACACCCTCGTCTATTGCTGATGCCACAAAACTGCCCCTCGCCGGTGGCACGATGGGTGGAAATATTAACATGAGTGGCAACCAGATTTTGAATGCGGGTCATGTGACTCTGCAAAATCTCTCGACGATCACATTAGGAAAATTCACGACCGCTCAAGAAACCACCTTGGTCGGAACTCTGGGTGTGGGGAACAAAGGGGCGACCTGGTATAACAGCACGACAGATAAAATCATGTACTGGGACGGAGATAGTGCGGAGGCTGTGGGTTCAGGTGCGGGCACCGGCGATATTGAAGAAATCGCTACGGCCGCTGGTTCGGCTCTTTCGGGTGGGGTCACTTCGGGCGTTGCGGCGTTGGCCGTGGTGGTGGATGGAATCACGATTGAGGTGAATGGATCCAATCAGCTCCAGGCGAGAGATGCTGGAATAAGTTTAAGCAAGTTAGCTGCGGATTCGGTGAACAGTTCTAAGATTGTCGATGGAACAATCGTCAATGCGGACATCAATGCGGCGGCGGCGATAGCGTGGTCCAAGATCAACAAGACCGGAGCCACCGCGGCAGATGTGGGTGCCGTGGCACCGTCTCGCGCGATCAACACAAACTCAGGATCAGGATTGACCGGTGGTGGTGATCTTACGGCTGATAGAAACATTGCGATGAATGTCGATAACTCCACGATCGAAATCGCCACAAACACGGTACAAGTCAGAGACGGTGGGATTACTAACGCCAAGATCGCGAGCATGAGTGTAGATAAAATCACAAGTGCCGCATTACAATACTTTAGCTACATGCCAGCGGGTACAGAGTGCTTGGCGGGCGAAGTTTTAAAGTGGAATTCTGTAGATGATCGTTGGATCTGCGGGACAGATGCAGGTGGAGTCACTGTCCATAGTGGACTCTCGGGCCTTGGTGCGGATGATCACACACAATACGTGATGCTCGCAGGTCGTGCCGGTGGACAAATTCTTCGCGGCGGTACTGCGGCCAGTAATAGCTTAACTTTAGAATCGACGAGCAACGCCACCAAGGGATCGGTGCTCATTCAGCCCAGCGGCGGTGCTGTGGGAATTGGGACGACAAACCCCTTGGGTCGACTTCATATTAATTCTGGAAGTGCGAATGTGACGGCGTTAATGACCTCCGGCTCAGGATTTAATGCAGGGTTTTCGTTTGGAGATGCCGGAGGCGGCACTCGATGGAAAATCGAAAAAAGCAATGTCGTCGAAGGTGGAGCTAATGCCGGCTCTGACTTGTACATAAGTAATTGGGATGATACCGGTGCTTTTTTATCAATTCCATTTGTTATTAAAAGATCGAATGGGTACGTCGGTATACTTAATTCCAATCCCCAATCGCCGTTGGATGTTGCCGGGACGATCCGCGCCAACGAAATCTGCGATGAGGCGGGCTCTAACTGTAAAGATTTATCGGGGGGCTGGGGAGCCGGTGGTGATATTGACGGAGTTGTGACCAACACAGGATCAGCACTGAGCGGAGGCACCCTGAGTGGAACAGCCACTCTAGCTGTGGTGACCGATGGAGCGACGATTGAGACTAACGGCTCCAATCAACTTCAAGTGAGAGACGGCGGCGTCAGTTTAAATAAACTCGCAGCCGATTCCGTAAATAGTTCGAAAGTCGTGGATGGTAGTATTGTGAATGCAGATATCAATGCCGCTGCGGCCATCGCCTGGAGCAAAATCAATAAGACAGGGGCTACGGCAGCCGACGTCGGTGCTGTGGGAACGGCTCGCGCGATCAATACCAATGCAGGATCTGGATTAACTGGTGGTGGTGATCTCACTGCGGATAGAAACATCGCGATGAATGTCGACAATACGACTATCGAAATCGCTACGAACACGGTTCAAGTGAAAGACGGCGGAATTACGAATTCAAAGATCGCGAGCATGAGTGTCGATAAAATCACAAGTGCCGCGTTACAGTACTTTAGCTACATGCCGGCAGGCGCAGAGTGTTTGGCGGGCGAGGTTTTAAAGTGGAACTCTGTCGATGATCGTTGGATCTGCGGAACAGATGCGGGTGGAGTGACAGCTCACAGTGCGCTCACAGGTTTAAGCGCAGATGATCATACTCAATATGTCATGCTCAGTGGACGTACCGGTGGACAAACTTTGATCGGTGGAACTGGAGCTGGAAATGATCTCAATTTAGAGTCCACCTCTAACGTCACCAAGGGAAAAATTGTTCTTCAGCCGAATGGTGGTAATGTTGCCATCGGGACTAATACTGCCAATCTAAAATTGACCGTCAATGGGGAAGTGCAAGTGGGCTCGACAGGGGCCGCATGTAACTCGACGAATGCCGGAGCAATTCAATACGTCTCTGGAAATCTTCAATACTGTAATGGAACTGCGTGGAGTGCCGTCGGTGGTGCGCCCGCCGGCACAGTGAGTGCATTTCCAACCGCAACGTGTCCCGCAGGTTGGCTTGAGGCCAACGGGAACGCGGTTTCTCGAAGCACATACGCAGGACTATTTAGTACTCTCGGAGTGACTTACGGTGCTGGTGATGGGTCGACCACTTTTAACCTTCCCGATTATCGCGGCTATTTTTTACGAGGCTGGAGTCATGGAAGCACGGCGGATCCTGATCGGGCTTCGCGAACCAATCGCGGTGACGGAACGACGGGCGACTTCGTCGGAACGAAACAGGCGCAGCAGATTCAAGCGCACTCCCATGATCCTAACGTGGCGGCCATTGCTCAAGCAGGATCCGGAGCGTGGGGATATTCAGGAACCCCATCTGGCTTTAGTACCGGCTCCGCCGGAGGCAATGAAACACGCCCTATAAATATTAACGTGATCTATTGTATTAGTACGGCGACGCAGTCCTCATCGACGGTGGCGAGCACGGGCTCCGGAAACACCAATTACATTCCGATGTGGACGAGCACAACAGGTCTTGGTGATAGTCCTTTATTTGTTCTGAGCGGAAATATTGGCGTTGGAACTTCTAATCCGCAATCGAAGCTCGATGTTTCCGGAACGATTCGCGCCAATGATATTTGCGATGAAAACGGCGCCAACTGTAAAGATATATCCACGGGCTGGGGAGCCGGAGGAGATATCGACGGCATTGTCGCCAACACAGGTTCGGCCTTAAGTGGCGGTGTCACTAGCGGGACAGCCACACTTTCGGTGGTGACCGATGGAACAACAATCGAAACGAATGGCTCGAATCAGCTTCAGGTGCGAGACGGTGGAGTCAGTTTAAATAAATTAGCCGCAGACTCTGTGAACAGTTCTAAGATCGTCGATGGAACAATCGTCAATGCGGATATTAATGCCGCAGCGGCCATAGCTTGGTCAAAAATAAACAAAACCGGTGCCACGGCGGCCGATGTAGGAGCTGTAGGAACGGCTCGGGCAATCAATACAAACTCAGGATCAGGATTAACCGGTGGTGGAGATCTCACGGCTGATCGAAACATTGCGATGAATGTCGATAACTCCACGATCGAAATCGCCACCAACACCGTCCAAGTCAAAGACGGTGGGATTACAAATTCAAAAATAGCAACAGTGAGTGTCAACAAGATCACAAGCGCGGCGTTACAATACTTTAGCTACATGCCAGCAGGTACAGAGTGTTTGGCGGGCGAAGTGCTCAAGTGGAATTCGGTGGATGATCGCTGGATCTGCGGAACTGATGCAGGTGGTGCACCGGCTGGAGCGAATACTCAGGTGCAGTTCAATAATAACGGAGCTTTTGGGGCCTCCAGCTCTCTTGTTTGGGATAACGGAACTTCTACATTGACCTCAACAGTCACCGGAGCCTTCGGACCCAACAGTTCGAGCTTATTGCCTGGTTCGATTCAAGTCTCGCAATCGACGGCCGGTGGAACGCATTCGGGTTCGTACTCTCCAACATCAATCAGTTTAGGCACCGCCGCTGATGGCGCGTACTTCAGGCTACAAGCTGGAGGAGAGGGGCAAATGAACGCCAATGGTGCACTCACATTCTCTGTGGGTACGATTCCTTCGGAGAGGATTCGCATTGCGGGCAACGGTCGAGTGGGAATTGGCACTACTGTCCCTGGAACTCTCCTTGATATTGCAGGTGCGATTACATCACGTCCCAGTGGAACAGGCACCGGTCAAACCGGTCAGTTGATCATGAGGGAGTTAGCGACAAATGGAGTTAACACGTTCACCATTCGTGCACCGGATGTTCTCTCTGCCGATCGCGTTCTCACGCTTCCAGACTCCAACGGAACAAATGGACAAGCATTGACCACTGATGGCTCTGGGAATCTGAGTTGGAGTTCTATCGGAGCGACCGGAACTGCTGGCGGAAGTCTTACAGGAAGTTATCCCAATCCAACAATTGCCTCGGGTGCAGTGACGACCACCGAAGTTTTAGATGGAACAATTGCCGCTATCGATATCGCTGCCAATGCAGTGACAACAGTTAAAATTTTAGATGGATCGGTAACACTCACTAAACTAGCAGATATAGCCACTGGAAGTTTTTTAGGTCGTAATACCGCCGGAACTGGTGCGCCGGAAGTGTTGTCAGTAGCGACGGCAAAAACCATGTTAGGTATTAACAACGTAGAAAACACGGCTCTATCGACATGGACTGGCAGCACAAATGTCACAACGTTAGGAACAATTGCGACAGGGACGTGGAATGCCACCGCAATCGCTGTCGATAAAGGCGGTACCGGCGTAACGGCCATCGCCCAAGGGGATATCATTTACGGAACCGGAGCTAACACCACGGCTGTTCTCCCGAAGAGTACTTCCGCCACACGATACTTATCGAATACAGGAACAAGCAACAATCCCGCATGGGCGCAAATCAATTTAGCCAATGGAGTGACTGGAAATCTCCCTGTGGGAAATCTTAACAGTGGCACCAGCGCTTCGGCATCCACGTTTTGGCGAGGTGACGGGACATGGGCGACACCGTCCACAGCACCTTCCGATGGCGATAAGGGTGATATTACTGTTTCAGGCTCGGGCGCAACATGGACGATCGACTCCGGCGCCGTGACTTCAGCAAAAATTCTCGACGGCACAGTAGCGGCAACAGATCTCTCCACAGCGGTGAACCAAGGGTTGTGGGCGGGAGATGGAACAAACGTTTACAGAACGACCGGCAGCGTGGGCATCGGGACGAGCAATCCGTCGCGCCTTTTAACAGTGCGAGCCGATGCCAACGGAACCAATGGAAATTTTAATGGCGGTGTACCGTTATTCCGACTCGAAGGAAGTGCTGCGAATTTTTCGGAGCCCATGCTCGAATTTGCCGAGCAAACCAACGCTCCTATGGCCGGGATTGCCGGTAAAAATAC